>JAFAGL010000077.1 GCA_023422735.1 Pseudomonadota bacterium | reverse complement strand
GGCGTGGCCAGGCGGCCGTCAGCTTGAGGAACAAACAAATTGGTGATGGTTCCTTCGCAGACTTCGCCCCGCTCGTTGCACAAGAGCACTTCCTGCACGTCTTCGGTTGAAAACTCGGACCGCGCTTTCGCGTAAGCTGCCCGTTGCGTGGTTTTATGCGCAAGGAGCCCGTCTCGGCTCGACAATCGCGTTTCCGCGAGCCGGACGTTCCAGACAGTGGTTTCGGCCAAGGGAAGGAAAGGGGTGGTGGTGACCTCCATCGCTCCGTCGCGACCAAGGGTCAGTCTGACACGGCGCTGGTCGCGCGAGGCTTCTGTTTCCTGCAAGGCTCGCAATGCGGATTGACGCTCGAAGGTAAAGCCGAGCATTTTTGCCGAGGCCTGCATGCGGGCTAGATGATGATCGAGCCGCACGAAGGCCGTTGCGGGCTCGAACCTAAAGGTCTCGATCAGTCGGTCGCCGGAATTGAGCCTGTCGCGAAGCGCGCTTTCAACAGACATTCGTCATACTCCGCATCGGCCTGGGAATCGAACACCACGCCACCGCCGACATTGGTGATCGCTTCGCCGTCTTCATGCAGCGTGATCGTGCGGATAGCCACATTGAAGCGCATCGTTTCATCAGGGGCCATCCAGCCAATGGCGCCGCAATACGCATCGCGCTGGACCTCTTCCAGGCAGCGGATGATTTCCATGGCCCGGATTTTCGGCGCACCGGTGATCGAGCCGCAAGGGAAAAGGGCCGAGAAAACATCGCGCACCGTGCGGTCGGGTGAAAGCCGGGCACGAACACGGCTGACCATCGTGTGCAGCGTGGGATAGGTTTCAACCTGGAAAAGCTCCGGCACATGGAGCGTTCCGGTTTCGCTGATCAACGAAATATCGTTTCGCAACAGGTCCACGATCATGCGATTTTCGGCCCGATTCTTCGGGTCATTCGCGAGGAACCGGCGCTGGGCTTCATCCTCCTGAAGTGTCTGGCCGCGGGGCACCGTGCCTTTCATCGGTCGCGTTTCGATCCATCGGTCGCGATCGATCTCGAAAAACAGCTCAGGCGAGCGCGACAGCAGAACCGGGCCGCCGAGATCGACCAGCGCGCCATATTTAACAGGC
The DNA here is from genome assembly GCA_023422735.1 of Pseudomonadota bacterium. GTDB lineage: Bacteria > Pseudomonadota > Alphaproteobacteria > Rhizobiales > Rhizobiaceae > Tianweitania. The sequence goes on along the minus strand of JAFAGL010000077.1, from coordinate 19,426 downwards.
TGGCGTTCGATCAGACCGGCAAAGACGGATACAGGATCGCCTGTCCATTCCGCGCGCACCGGCATGGTGAGATTGACCTGATAACAGTCGCCTTCGCGCAGATGTTGGTGAACGCGCTCAAACCGCTGATGATAATCCTGCCGGGTCCATCCGGCACGGGCATTCGAGATCGGCTCGTCGCCGGTGTGCGGATCCGCCCACGGAAAATCGCGATCGGAAGGCTTTTCGAACACACCGAAACGGCACAAGGGCACGCGGCGATTTTCCGGCAATAAAGGTTTGAGTTTGGGTTCGAGAAGATAGCCGGCTTCGTAAGAAAAATAGCCCGCAAGCCATTTGCGGCTTTTGCGGGCCGTTTCCAATTGTTCCAACGCGACATCGAACTCGTCAGGCGTCTGCGCGGAAATGATCTCCAATGGCTGCTCGAACCAAACCGAGCGGCCTGCACGATCATCGCGGAAATAAGCAAAGGGTTGCGCAACTGGTTGCAATGCTTGCGGTCCGGCCATGTTCTGCCGGACCATTTTCCGGCAGTTGCCTTATTCCATCGCTTCAAGCTCGTCGATCAAGCCCTCAATCACCAACAGTCCCTTGTTCCAGAACGCCGGATCGGTGGCATCGAGCCCGAAGGGCGCCAGCAACTCGGTGTGATGCTTGGTACCGCCTGCGCGCAGCATGTCGAAATATTTCGCCTCAAAGCCGCTCTCGGCATTCTGGTAGACCGCGTAAAGCGAGTTCACCAGACAATCGCCGAACGCATAGGCATAGACGTAAAACGGCGAATGGATGAAGTGCGGCACATAGGCCCAGAATGTTTCATATCCTTCGCGCAAACGAATGGCCGGTCCGAGGCTTTCCGCCTGCGCTTCCAGCCAGAACTGGCCGATCTGATCGGCGGTCAGTTCGCCATTCTTGCGCTCCGTATGGACCTTGCGTTCGAAGGTGTAAAACGCGATCTGGCGCACGACCGTGTTGATCATGTCCTCGACTTTTTGCGCCAGCATCGCCTTGCGTTCGCGCTTGTCGGTTGTTTGATCGAGCAGCGAGCGGAATGTCAGCATTTCACCGAAGACCGATGCGGTTTCAGCCAGCGTGAGCGGCGTGGACGCCATCAACGCGCCCTGGCCACCAGCCAGAACCTGGTGAACGCCGTGGCCAAGTTCATGCGCCAGCGTCATCACATCGCGCGGCTTGCCCTGATAATTAAGCAAAACATACGGATGTGCTGACGGCACGGTGGGGTGGGCAAACGCGCCCGGCGCCTTGCCCGGACGCACGCCTGCATCAATCCAGCGCTTATCGAAGAAGCTGCGTGCAATTTCCGCCATTTGCGGATCGAAACGGTTATATGCGGACAAAACAGTTTGCTTGGCGTCATCCCACGCAATGGTGGCGGTTGGCGCTTCGGGCAGCGGGGCGTTGCGGTCCCAATTGTTCATCTGGTCCATTCCGAGCCATTTCGCCTTCATCGCGTAATAACGGTGCGACAATCTCGGATAAGCGGCGCGAACGGATTCCGTCAGCGCGTCGACCACCGGCCGTTCCACCCGATTGGCAAGATGGCGGGCATCCGCAATGTCCTCGAAACCGCGCCAGCGATCGGAAATCTCGCGATCTTTGGACAAGGTGTTGGTGATCAGGCTGAAAGTGCGCAGATTGGCCTTGAAGGTCGCCGCCAGCGCTTCCGAAGCCTTTTGGCGCAAGGCTGGGTCGGGATCCTGCAAAAGGTTCAGGGTCGGCTCAAGCGTCAGTTCGGCGCCATCGACGGTAAAGCGCAACGCGGTCATGGTTTCATCGAACAAGCGGTTCCACGCGCCGCGCCCCGTTACCGACTTTTCATGGAAAAGCTGTTCGACGCGATCTTCGAGCTGGAACGGCTTGTCTTTTCGCAGGTCGATGATCCAGGGGCGGTAGTGGCCGAAATCCTTGTCGGTTTCGAGAGCCTTGTCGAGCGTGGCATCATCAATCTGGTTGAGTTCCAAGGCAAAGAACAGGAGATGCGAACTCGCATCCGTCATCTTTTCCTGAATGTCGCCGTAAAGCTTGGCGCGTTTGGGATCGGACGTGTCGCCGGCATAAATCAGGCCCGCGTAAGACACGATGCGCCCCATAAGGTCTTCAAGCGCCTCGTAATCCTTCATGGCGCGGCCAAGGCCGGCATCGCCAGTCTTTTCGGCGGCCTGGGCGAGTTTGGTCTTCCACTCGTGCTCGAAACTGCGCGCTTGTGCTGCCGCTTTCTTCAAGTCGGCTTGCAGATCAGGCGAATCCATCGCGGGATAAAGATCGGCCAGATCCCACTCGGGAAGATCTCCGAGATAGGGCATCGCCGACAAGGCGGCCGAGCTTGCTGGAATGGCCGTACGCTGCGGGGTTTTGTTGCTTGAAAAGGAGAAAAGGCCCATCGAAGATCCCACTGCGTTTGGCTGCCGGTTGACGAAACACGCGCCATCATTTCTGGAAGTAACTGATCGCAGCAATCTAGGGTGGCTGCGACCGCTTCGCCACCCATGGGCGTGCAGCTTGATGTTAAGGCTGCATTTACCATAACCAGCATGTGCTGAAGAGCCTGTAAACTCGCCATGCTCTGACCGCATTTGGGCTTCAATAAGCTTGGATTAACCATTAGGATCGACAATCGTGGTTACCGATTCACGAATGACGTCCTCTTAGGTGTTCGGGGACATCCAGCCGACAAGGCAGTAAATTGACAAAGACCGACGGCAATTCGAACGGACGACGCTCGATTTTCTTCGGCTTGCCGAAGTGGTTCTCAGCATCAATACTCGTGGTTGCATGTTTTTGCGCGAGCATGGGGGCCGCATCTGCCGAAACGCGAACGCTGAAGCTTCATTTCATTCACACGAATGAAAAAGCAGAAATCGTCTATAAAAAGAACGGGCGCTACATCCAGTCCGGTCTGGACAAGATCAACCGGTTCCTGCGTGACTGGCGCCGCAACGAATCCACCAAGATGGATCCCCGTCTTCTGGATACGGTCTGGGAAGTCTACCGCGCATCCGGTTCGCGGTCCTATATCACTGTGATTTCGGCTTACCGCTCGCCGGCGACGAACTCGATGCTGCGCGGTCGCAGCCGTTCCAGCGGCGTGGCTAAAAGCAGCCAGCACATGCTGGGCAAGGCCATGGATTTCTACCTGCCCGACGTGAAGCTTTCCAAGCTGAGAGAACTCGGCTTGAAGATGGGCGCCGGAGGTGTCGGTTATTATCCGAAGTCCGGCTCACCCTTCGTCCATCTGGACGTCGGCAATGTGCGCCATTGGCCGCGCATGACGCGTAGCCAGTTGCTTGCCGTGTTCCCGAAGGGCGACACGATGCATGTGCCAACCGATGGCAAGCCATTGCCCGGCTACAAGCAGGCTTTGGCCTCTTACGAAACCCGCAAACGCAATGGCGGTTCGGTGCAGATCGCATCGGGAAGCTCGCGGCGTTCCGGCGGTTTCCTTTCCGCCTTGTTCGGTGGCGGTGCGGACGACGAAGAAGACAGCGGCGAAATCGCGGTGGCTTCGGCTTCGCCGCATGCCCGCGCGCAGCAATCGCGCCGTGCGCAAACGCCGGCAGCCGCAGTTCCAGAGGCTCCAGCCCAGGCTGAAACAGCGCCGGCTGAAGAAACGCCCGAAACCATCATCGCTGCTTTGCCCGCGCGCAGCGTTCCCTTGCCGGGCAGTGCGCCTCGCCAACCATCCCCCGATGCTTCGGCTGCCATGATGGCGGCGCTGGCGCCAACACCGAACGATAATGATGCCAGGAAGGCTGTTGAAGAAGCCATCGCGGCAGGCGCTTCGGTCGGTAACGCGCCGGTGCTCGATGCGCCGTTCCAACGCGAATCCGAAATGGCCTTCAATGTTCCGCTGCCGACACATCGGCCGGATTACAAGTTTCAGCCGGATGGCGTGACACTTCCGGATTCGGCGCCGATGCTGGTTGCCAGTGCCGATCGTGGCGCGACTGCGGATGGTCCGACCATTGCGGCCGTTATTGCCGAAGAAGCTGCGCCGTCCTTGGCTGCGGCTGCGGTGAAATCCGGTGAGGTCAGCCTCGAGCAATTGGCGCAGGCCGCAGAAAGCGATGACGGAGCTGAAACGACGTCCGTGGCTGATGCCGCGACGCAAGCAACGTCCGAACAGGTCGCCAAGCTTGCGACGGCCTATGCCGCCGTGCCGACGGCAAGGCCCGGCGCCCGTGAACCCGGCTTCCCGATCCGTACGACGACAGCCAGCACCGATAATGGCGATGATGATGAAGCCGCATCGGTTGTCGCCCGCAATGAAGTGATTTTGAGTGCGGCCGATAACCGCGACCGGGATGGTGAAGCGCAGCCCGCGCAACGTCTTGCCATGCTGGATACGCAAGCCGGTGACAGTGCTGCAACCATGATGGATTTAGGCGTTCGCACCACGGCAAAGAGCGCCAAGCCGCGTGCCAGCCAGGCCCGCGCCGAGCCGAAGGCAGTTTCCGTGCCTGCGCAACCGGGCGTTGCCCGCTGGGCGCTTTCGGGTGAAGCGGTTGCCCGCAACACCAATGGCACAAAGGCACCGTCTTTCGCTTATAACATCGTGCGCACAGCGCCGCGCGAAGTTTACACCAACGGTTTCCAGCAGGACGATCTGTCGAAAAAGGCACACCGCTTCACTGGCAAGGCCGTTGAATTCCTGCCGGTGGCGCAGTTCAACCAGAACTGAGTTTTCTCGCATTCCGACAAACAAAAGAGGCGGGGCACGCTGGATGCCCCGCTTTTTTTGTTTGGCTTGCCCTTATTTCAGTTTGGCGGCTTCTGCCGCCAAAGCGGTGATCTGATCCCATTCCCCGCCTGCAATCAGCGCATCGGGGGCAACCCACGATCCGCCGACACAAACCACATTGCTCAAAGCCAGATAGGTCGAGGCATTGGCGGGTGTGATACCGCCGGTGGGGCAAAAGCGGACGCCCTGGAACGGTGAAGCCAGCGATTTCAGGAAGCTGACGCCGCCGGATTGTTCGGCGGGGAAGAATTTCAGCGTGTTGTAACCGCGCTCGGCAGCCAGCATGATTTCGGTTGCCGTGGTGGCCCCGGGCAGAAGCGGCACCGAACTGTCTTCGGCGGCGTCGAACACTGCAGGGGTCTGGCCCGGGCTGACAATAAAGGTTGCGCCGGCTGCAACCGCTTCCCCGAACTGCGCTGCATTCAGGATCGTCCCAGCGCCGACGATCGCTTCAGGAACTTCCGCAGCGACCCGGCGAATGGCATCGAGCGCTTTCGGTGTGCGCAAGGTGATCTCGATTGCCGGCAACCCGCCTTTCGCCAGCGCGCGCGCCAGCGGCACCGCATCTTCAGCTCGTTCGATGCGAACCACCGGGATAACCGGTTGAACGTCGAGAACGGAATTCAGATGATTGGTCGCAGTCATGGCAAGCTCCAAAGGTTTGCGATCTTCTAAACCGATTGAAGCAGGCGGGCAACGTTTCGCAGGTCAGTCGAGAGCCCTTTGCTGCCAAAAACCGGATCCCGGTTTTCAGCGATTTTCACGTCGACAAAGGGTGGGGCTGGACCGCAATCCAGCCAAATCCTTGCGTTAACGCGACAGCTGCATCCGCAATCCCTTCAGCCAGTCTGAAAGGATGGAAAACAGGGTTGAACGGCGTCGCTGCGGTTCGGTAATCGCGACACTTTGCTCGCGAATTGCCAGGCGGGAACGATGCCGGGCGTAAGCCAGGGCGATCTTTTTATCATATCCGGATTTTGCATAAGCAGGGCCATTGTAAGCGCGTGCGAAGGCTGCCCAATCCCTGGATTGGACCGCGGAATAAAGTCCAGCCTTTTCGCAATAAGACAACATCAGATCGATCTGCCCGGCCACGCCGCTGCGAGCCTGGGCAACCAGCGCATCCACCGATGCGTAGCCCAGCCATTTCCAATGTGCGCCCATGACCTGACCGAGCCCCCAGGAAACGGATTCATGGGCCGCGCGATGATCGATAGCGGCGGCACGGCGCAGCATTTTCCAGCGCTCGGCCTGGCTTGCCGGATTCTTGATTGCGCCTGCCTTGGGATTGGCAAGCCGGGCAATGCGCGCTTGTTCGCGTTTGATGCCGCTAAGGCGGCGGTCGAAATAATGACCTTCGAAGCGGATAAGCGGTTCCAGCCGGTTGTCGATCCTTTCGCTTGCCTTCCCAGCGCTTTCGACTTCGGCGATGGCCAGAACAGCAGCAGGCTCCAAACCCTTCTTGCTGGCAAGGGCGATGATTTCAGCTTCAATCTGCGGGTCAAACATGACGATCTCCTGAGGTTTCACGCGCAGTCTGCCGCTGCCCGAATTCAGGTGGATGGGTTCACCCCAAAATACGGAAAGTGCTGACCCGCGGCGCAGTGAAAGCGTTAGATTTCTTGCCAGAAGCCCCGCAAAGCGCTAACGGGCGCAAATGAACTCATCCACCCCCGCCACCCCCGCCCGAACTGTGGACGAACTGCCGATTCGGGTTGCCGCCCTTTATCGTTTCGCACCGCTTGCCGATCTGCCCGGCCTGCGCCGCAAGCTGTTGGCGGTATGTGAGGACAACGAGATCTGCGGCACGTTGCTGATTGCCCACGAAGGCATAAACGGCACGATCGCGGGCTTGCCCGACACGCTGGATGCCGCACTGGCTGGCATTCGCGAACTGACCGGGCTGGATGGTTTCGAGTTGAAATTCAGCGGCGCGACGGAGATGCCGTTTCGACGGCTGAAAGTGCGCATCAAACGCGAGATCGTCACGATGGGCGTTCCCGACATCGACCCAAATCTGATCGTCGGAACCTATGTCGAGCCGGCCGGTTGGAATGCGTTGATTTCGGATCCGAACACGATCGTCATCGATACGCGCAATGATTATGAAGTACGCATCGGCACTTTTGCCAATGCGGTGGATCCCGATACGCGCAGCTTTGGCGAGTTTCCGGCCTGGGTCGATGCCCATCGCGGCGAGCTTGAAGGCAAGAAGATCGCCATGTTCTGCACCGGCGGCATTCGTTGCGAAAAAGCGACGGCCTATGTGCGTGGCGTTGGCTTCGACGAGGTTTATCATCTCAAGGGCGGCATTCTGCAATATCTCGAGGATGTCCCCGCCGAGGACAGTCTGTGGCAGGGCGAATGCTTCGTCTTCGATGAGCGCGTTTCGGTTGGGAATGGCTTGGCGCTTGGCCAATCCAAGCTCTGCCATGCGTGTCGGCATCCGGTGACCGAGGAAGATCAGGCCGATCCGCTTTATCGCGAGGGCGTGTGTTGCCCGCAATGTGCGCAAACGCAGGACCCTGCCGATCGTGCGCGCTTTGAAGAGCGGCAAAAGCAGATCGAACTTGCCCAAGGTCGTGGCGAAGCGCATCTGGGGCCGCGCAGGCCGTAAAACTAACCGTGAAGACGGCTTGTGATTTCTTGTAAACGGCATCGCTCCACCTACCTGCATGCGACCGGCATTGCGCCGCTCGATAGACAGGAGCTCAGATGTTCGATCCGAAAAAGCTGCTCAATCAATTTCTTGGCGGCCAGATGCCGATTGGCGGCGGCTCGCTGAAACATCGCGCCGACCAGGCGCTTGATTATGCAAAAGCCAATCCCGGCAAGGCGACCGCACTGGCGGGTTTGCTGCTTGGAACGAAGACCGGACGCAGCCTTGGCGGAACGGCATTGAAGCTGGGCGGCATGGCGGCAGTGGCCGGACTTGCTTACACAGCCTACCAGCAATATCAGAAAAACCAGTCCGGGCAGCCGGCAGCCGGTGCGGCAGCGGCTGGGCCTGACCTCCTGCCTCCACCGGAAAATACGGGCTTCCATCCATCGCAGATGCCACAAGGCGAGGCTGAGTTTTCGCTGGTGCTCGTGCGCGCGATGATCGCGGCTGCGCGCGCTGACGGCCATATCGATGCTGATGAACGCGCAAAGATCGCCGGGCGCTTGGGTGAAGCGGGCATGGATGCGGAAGCCGAGCAGTTCGTCAACGAGGAACTGGCCAAACCGATCGACCTTGATGCGCTGGTGGCTGCGGCGCAAACGGAAGAACAGCGGGTCGAGCTATATACGGCCTCGCGATTGGCGATCGACCCGGAAACCCGCGCCGAGCGCGGTTATCTCGATCAACTCGCAGGGCGCCTGAACCTTCCCGATCCGTTGGTCGACCAGATAGAGCACACAGTATCTGCTGCCAAAACCAGCGCCTGATACAAATGAAAACGCCCGGAGCAATCCTCCGGGCGTTTGTTTGTTCGGGCCATCAAGCGGGCGACAGGTTTGGCCCCGCCGCCTTTCAACGTCTTATGACAGGTTGCCCGTGAAGCGCTGGATGCGGGTGCAGGCTTCTTCGAGAAGCTGTTCCGACGTCGCATAAGAAATGCGGAAATTCGGGCCAAGTCCGAATGCCGAACCGTGGACCACGGCAACGCCTTCCGCTTCCAGAAGCTCGGACACGAAGTCCTCATCCGTTTCGATCACCTTGCCGGATGGGGCTTTCTTGCCGATCGTGCCGGCGCAGGACGGGTAAACATAGAATGCGCCTTCCGGGGTCGGGCAGGAGATGCCGTTTGCCTGGTTGAGCATGGACACCACGAGATCGCGGCGGTTCTGGAAGATCGCCTTGTTTTTGGTGATGAAATCCTGCGGGCCGTTCAGCGCCTCGACCGAAGCCCATTGCGCAATCGAGCAGGCTCCGGAAGTTTGCTGGCCCTGAATCATGTCCATTGCCTTGATCAGCGCGATCGGGCCGGCCGCATAGCCGATCCGCCAGCCAGTCATGGCATAGGCTTTCGAGACACCGTTCATCGTCAGCGTGCGCTCGTAAAGGGCGGGCTCCACTTCCGCGAGGGTGCGGAACTGGAAATCGCCATAGGTGAGATGCTCATACATGTCGTCGGTCAGCGTCCACACATGCGGATGCTTGAGCAGAACATCGGCGATCTCGCGCAATTCCGCTTCCGTATAAGCGGCACCCGAGGGGTTCGACGGCGAGTTCATCACCAGCCATTTGGTTTTCGGCGTGATCGCCTTTTCCAGCTCGGCTGCCGTCAGCTTGAAGCCGTTGTCGATCGAGGTTTCGGCAAAAACCGGCGTGCCGCCGCAAATCGCAACCATTTCGGGATAGCTGACCCAGTAGGGGCGGGGGATGACGACCTCATCGCCCGGATTAAGGGTCGCCATGAAGGCGTTGAACAGGATCTGCTTGCCGCCCGTGCCGACGATGGTTTGTTCCGGCTTGTAAACGAGATTGTTTTCGCGCTTGAACTTGGCCGAAATCGCTTCGCGCAAAGGCGCGATGCCCGATACCGGCGGATATTTGGTCTCGCCGCGCTTGATGGCCTCGATTGCCGCATTCTTCACATTATCCGGCGTGTCGAAATCTGGCTCGCCTGCGCCCAGGCTGATGACATCCCGGCCTTTCGCTTTCAGGTCGCGCGCCTTTTGCGTAACCGCGATGGTCGCGGAGGGCTTAACGCGGGAAAGGGCATCGGCCAGGAAAGCCATGGAACTATCTCCTAATCAGGTTGCGGCTCTTCAAAGCCGTGACGCGACGTAAATCGTATCAGCGATGCGAGCGCAAGGCGGAGCAGTGTGGGAAAGCCGCTCAGGCCACCGGTTTTTGCGCGTTAACGCCAGATAAAAGCTTCACCGGCTAGATCGGGTGGGTCGGCTCGATGCCTGCAGTGCATCGACAATATATGGAAAGATGTCGCGGTGATCGACGACGCGCAGATCAACGAAGCGATCATTCTCGATGAAGTCGGTCTGGCGAGCGCGCGTTACAGGCAGTTCCACCTGAAATCCGTTGTGCAGCCAATCTATCGATTGGATCGCGACGCATGCCCCGTTTGGGGTCTCGACGCGCGTTTGCGTGCGTTCCGGGATGGCCGGGCGGTCTCGTCCTTTATCGTCGCCGAAAGCATCACCGCGCACGACATCCCGTTTTTTGAGATGTTGTGCCATGCGTTGCAGATCGAGAACTACGACCATTACGATGTGGCGCAGGCGCATCTGTTTTGCAGCATGGATGCAGCAAGGGGCACAAATCCCGCCGCGCTGCGTTCGCAATTGCGGTCCTTGTCGACCCGCATGGAAAACCTCGGCATTGCGCCGCATCTTTTGAGCTGTGGGGTCGTATCAAGCGAGCAGGTCGATAGCCGCGTGATCCAGCATCTCGCCAAGTCGATTGCCGCCCACGGGTTTGCCACGGCAATCGACGATTTCGCGGCAGGCTTTCCACCCCTTGAACATGTGGAGCGCTTGCAGCCGGGACTCATGCGAATGAATGGCGCCTGGTTTCGCCGTGTGGCAGGTGTCGCCCAAGCCGCAGGCCTGCTTCATGAACTGGTGCAAGGATTTCGCAGAATGGGAATTGCGATCCTCATCAGCGGGATCGAAACAAGTTCGCAGTTTGAACTTGCCGTGCAAGCCGGAGCCTTGTTCGGGCAGGGGCTATATCTGGCGCCAAGCCAGCTTGCGGGAACGATCATTCCCGCCACGCCGCTTTACGTCCAAAAGACGGAAAGAATGGCGCAAGAAAGGGATCAGCCGTCCAACCGGTCGCGTCCGCATTCGGACTGACGAAATCGGGCGCCGATCAGGGCGCCCGGTTTGTTCTTTCATGCCCGGTCGATCAGGGTTCGAGATGGCCCTGGGTCGGATCTTGTTCCGCGCTGATATTCGGCTCGTTTCGCGTTTTCCACATCGAATAAAAGACACCTCCTGCCAGAATGCCGATCGTGGCGACGAGCGACAACAGCGTGTCGATGTGAATGCCGAACGGGACCAGCGTGACCTTGATGCCGATCAGCACCAGAACGATCGCCAGCGACACCTGCAAATATCGGAAGCGGTTCATTGCGGCGGCCAGGGCGAAGTAGAGCGCACGCAGGCCAAGGATCGCAAAGATGTTGGAGGTGTAAACGATGAACGTATCCTGTGTGACCGCAAAAACGGCCGGCACCGAATCGACGGCAAAGATCAGATCGACGATCTCGACCATGATCACCGCCACGCCGAGCGGGGTCAGGTATGAAAGCAGCTTGCCAGTCTTGGCATCGGGCTTGCGCGTCGTGAAATTGCGCCCGTCTAGCTCCGTGGTGATACGGAAACGGCGGCGCAGGAAGTTGTAGATCGCGTTGTCTTCGAGATTGGGTTCCTCATCCTGATGATAAAACATCCGGATGCCGGTGAAGATGAGGAACGCGCCGAAAAGCGCCAGAATCCAGCTGAACTGGTAAACCAGAGCCGCGCCCACGCCGATCAAAATCGCGCGGAACAGGATGACGCCGAGAATACCCCAGAACAGAACGCGGTGCTGATATAAGCGCGGAATGCCGAGAAAGCCGAAGATGGTGGCGATGACGAACATATTGTCCATCGCCAGGCTCTGCTCGATCAGATAGCCGGTGTAGAATTCGAGACCGGCTTCGGAGCCGCGAGAGAACCAGACCCAGGCGCCGAACAGAACAGCGACCGAAACATAGCCTGCGTAAAGCGTCAGGCTTTCTTTGGCGGAAATCTCATGTTCGTCGCGGTGCAAGACACCGAGATCGAAAACCAGAAGACCTACGACGATGGTGATGAAGGCCACCCAGAAATAAACGGGAGTGCCAAGAAAATCGCCCGCAAGGGCGCTGAGAAGCGTTTCCATAATTGCCGGACCATGTGCCAATTGAACATTGGTGCAGCTCCGACATCACGGTCGCATAAGCGATCCGCCAGAGGGGCCCGGCGCTACGGTCGCGAATGTGGCGATCCGTTTTTCGCAAATCAAGGAGTGAGCGGGAAAAACCGCTGCTTGCTAACGTAGATTTGAACGCAATTGCTGAAACGACGACAACAAAAAAGGCGGGAAATCCCGCCTTTTTCAGAAGTGTCATCACTTGCTTAAAAAGCGAAGCGATTACTCGGCCGAAGTCAGGTTCTGAGCTGCGGACTTGCCGGTGCGGCGGTCCTGAGCAACTTCGAAGCTGAGCTTCTGGCCTTCGTTGAGCGAGGTCATGCCCGAACGCTCAACGGCCGAGATGTGGACGAAAACGTCCGGGCCGCCCTGGTCGGGCTGAATGAAACCATAACCCTTGGTGGTGTTGAACCACTTAACGGTACCTGTCGGCATGATAGAACTTCCTGTCGTCTACGTTTTCTTGAAACCGTGAATCACGGCGTCGGGTCGAAATTTTGGGATTGACGTCAGAAAACGCGCGCAGCGCGGGCCATGAGGTCCGATCAGCCGAAATTCCAGTGAGTCCTATATGCGAATCAAGGGGGTGGATCAAGATCGCTGATAGCCCAGTTGTGGGCCGCAGCATCACTTTGTTGCAGCTGGGTTGAACACGATCATGAAGCTGGGACGAAACGAGAACCCTGCCGAGACAAGCCTGCAAAACTCGCTTTGTGCGAGTTCCGGCGGGGCGGCGAGGGGAGTTTTGGCCCTTGCAAGGATGTCGCGCTTCGTCACTTGCTTGGTTGATCACGGCTTCTTCATCATGTACGGAGAAATCCGGGCGGGCACGAGAACATCAACTTTCAGGAGGCGGTGGGGTTTTGCCAACCAGCACGAAATGCTTTTGCATCCTTGGATTCGCAGGCCTTCTGGCCAGCGCCGGATGCACTTCCACCACTGCCGTCAACCAAACTGCGTCGCTCGCTCCGACGCCAGCTTCGGCAGAAAATACGGGCCTTCCGGAAAGCATGGAAGTTGCGTCCGTCGATCGTGACGCTGCGGCCGGAAACGCAAGCGAGGCCGGATCGGTGATTACGGCAGTTGCTTATGCCGCGCCGGCACCTCAATCCGGCAGCCTTGCGGCGGTGAATGCAGCCGTTGCATCTTCCTCCGAAACAACGACGCTTGCCAGTGCGGCTGAAAGCAGTTCAGCTGACAATCAGCATGAAAATGTTGCCGAAGCCGGGGCCGTTGCGGCGCAACCGCTCGTGCAGACGGCTTCCCTTGAGCCGCGTTCAAGCGGCAAGGTTGAGGCGCGCAGCCCCGAGCTCGACCAACTGATTGCCCGCTATGCGGCGGCCTATGAGGTTCCCGTTGCGCTGGTGCGCCGGGTGGTCAAACGCGAAAGCACGTTCAATCCCGAAGCACGTAACGGCCCTTACTGGGGATTGATGCAGATCCGGCATGATACCGCAAAGGGGATGGGATATGCCGGCTCTGCTTCAGGTCTGCTCAACGCCGAAACCAATCTGACCTACGCGGTGAAATATCTGCGCGGCGCTTACATCACCGCCAAGGGCGATCACGATCAGGCAGTGAAATATTACTCGCGCGGCTACTATTACGATGCCAAGAAACGCGGATTGCTGGAAGCCACCGGTTTGCGTGGCGACAAGGTCAAGACGGCCAAGCCGATCATCGCCGCTGTAGAAAATTCTGCGGTAGCCAAGGCGGCCGATTTGAAGGGCGATCGCGGTGCGCGCGTGGCGTCAAGTCAACTTCCAGGCGTCACGAGCCAGCGTTTCGCCGCGCCATCTTCGGCCCGCATGGGCGGCTCGCCGGCAGCAACAGGTGCTGAACCCGTCCTGTCGATGACGGATTGATCGGCACTTCGACGAAAAGGCCGGTTCAACCGGCCTTTTTCATGTCTGCTTTCAGCTTCTCGCACCAATCCTTTCCGGCATCTCCACCCCAAAGCAGCCAAGCGATGTAGCCCGCTGACGGGTCGTCGTCATTGCCAAAATTCGCGGCGCGTTTGTCGACCTGATGGCGCGCGAAATAGCTGACCATTCGCTTGATCGTGTCCGCAGACATATTGCGCTGGTTTTTCAGGTCGCGGGCGCGCGCTACACCGATGCTTGTGCCGCCTTTCTTGAACTTGGCGCGCAGTTCGAGGCCCTTTTCAGCCTCCCTGGCAACGGCCTGTGGCGGTTTGTGATTTGTGGCTCCATCGCTCATGATCTCAGGCCTTGTGCAATTCGGTGCCGCTTTTCAGCGCGCGGGCGCCGTCTTCCTGCTCGACCATGTAAGCCGGATCATCCTTCGAAGCGTTCCGTTTGATTGTCTTGCCTTTGATCGTGCGCCTGACCGGCTTGGTGAAGCTCTCCTTGATCTTGCCTTCCGCCGAACCGGAACCCCAGTTCCATTCGACCTTGGTGCCTTTGGTGAGTTTTCTCATCTCTGGTTTCCCCGGAAACAAACCAAACCGATTTGAAGGAGAGCTGTTCCGGGCGAAGCGGATCGCAGGCCAACACTCCTGACAAGATCGGCTTTGCAAGGCCTATGGCGAGCACTTCTGATTTGACTTAAAGTAATGGCTCTGGGGCGAGGGGCAAAGAATGAAATATCTCTATTATATCGCGACGATCCTGTTCACCGGCTTTTATGCGCACAGCGTTTACGGCTATGCGACGGAGCCGCAGGTCTGGGCCGGAGAATATGAGAAAGTCGGTTTTCCGGCCTATCTCGTCAGCGTGATGCTGGTCGTGAAGGCGCTGGGCGTTCTGGCGGTCTGGGTGCGCCGCCCCGTTTGGCTGGCACAATTGGCTTATGCCGGCTTCTTTTACCACACGCTTCTGGCGGCGATGGCCGATCTTGCGATCGGCTCACCCGTTGCTGCAATTGCAGGCGTTCTGTTCGTGCTGGTCGTTATCTCATGGGCAACGCAGAATTATGCGCGCTCCCCTGCCGCAGCCTATGCACTAGCAGGGTAAACCCTTGTTGCAGGGAAATGCCGAGCAATGCGCCTTCGTGAAAAGGCGCATTGCGGTTTTTAACGGAAATAATCCTGTAGCGGACGGACTTCCAGACTGCCGGCCTTGAGCGCCGCAATGGCTTCTGCGACGGCTGCCGCACCCGCCAGTGTCGTGTAATAAGGCACTTTCTGCATCAATGTTGCGCGGCGCAGGGATTTGGAATCCGACAGCGCTTTCTGGCCGTCCGTCGTGTTGAACACGAGTTGAACCTGCCGGTTGCGGATCGCATCCTCGATATGGGGACGGCCTTCCAGAACCTTGTTGATCTTTTCCGCCTCGACACCGTTTTCGCGCAGATAACGCGCGGTGCCGGAGGTTGCCAGAACCTTGAAGCCGAGATCGGCCAGGCGCTTCACGGAAGGCAGAACGCGCGTCTTGTCCTCGTCGCGGACCGAAACGAACAGCGTGCCGGAACGGGGCAGGTCGACGCCCGCGCCAAGCTGGGCCTTCGCGAAGGCCAGCGCATAATCATGATCCAGACCCATGACTTCACCGGTGGAGCGCATTTCAGGGCCAAGCAGGATGTCCACGCCGGGGAAGCGGGCAAACGGGAACACGGCTTCCTTGACCGCGATGTGACCAAGCGAACGCGCATTCGGCTTGTCGCCATAATGGTCGAAGGCATGATCGAGCGTTTCGCCCGCCATGATACGGGCTGCGATCTTGGCGATCGGACGGCCGACCGTCTTGGCGACAAACGGCACGGTGCGCGAGGCGCGCGGGTTGACTTCAAGAACGAAGATTTCGCCGTCCTTGATGGCATATTGCACATTCATCAAGCCGCCGACATGCAAAGCGCGGGCAAGCGCGGAGGTTTGCCGCTCAAGTTCCGCGACGATTTCTTCGGACAAGGAATGGACGGGCAGGGAGCAGGCGCTGTCGCCCGAATGGATGCCGGCCTCCTCGATATGCTCCATGATGCCGGAAACGTAAACATTTTCGCCATCGCAGAGCGCGTCCACATCCACCTCGATCGCATCCGTGAGATAGGTGTCGAACAAAAGCGGGTTCTTGCCGAGCAGCGTGTTGATCTGGCCGGTCTTGTCGTTGGGATATTTTTGCTTGATGTCTTCCGGCACGAGGCCCGGAACCGTGTCGAGCAGGTAGGTCTGCAACTGCCCCGCATCGTGCACGATCTGCATGGCGCGGCCGCCCAGAACATAGGACGGACGCACGACCAGCGGGAAACCGAGTTCTCCGGCGATCAGGCGCGCTTGTTCGACCGAATAAGCGATGCCGTTTTTTGGCTGAAGCAGATTTGCCTTGATCAGCAGCTTCTGGAAACGGTCGCGATCTTCCGCAAGGTCGATCATGTCCGGCGAGGTGCCGAGGATCGGGATGCCCGCCTGTTCGAGAGCTGCGGCGAGCTTCAACGGCGTTTGACCGCCAAACTGAACGATAACGCCATGCAGCGTGCCGGCCTTTTGTTCGGCGCGCAGGATTTCCAGAACGTCTTCATCGGTCAGCGGCTCGAAATATAGCCGATCGGACGTGTCATAGTCGGTTGATACGGTTTCCGGATTGCAGTTGATCATGATCGATTCGTAGCCGGCATCGGCCAGCGCGAAAGCGGCATGACAGCAGCAATAATCGAACTCGATGCCCTGGCCGATCCGGTTCGGACCACCACCGAGGATGACGACCTTCCTGGCGTCCGATACGCGCGCTTCATCGGCAACACTGCCCGCAAACGGCAGCTCATAGGTCGAATACATATAAGCGGTCGGTGCCGCGAATTCGGCTGCGCATGTATCGATGCGCTTGAAAACCGGATGGACGTCGAGTTTCTCGCGCAGCTTCTTGACCGTTGGCGCATCGCTTCTGGTGAGCGAACCCAAGCGTGCATCGGAAAAGCCCATGGCCTTGAGCTTGCGAAGGTTCTTTGCGTCCTGCGGCAGGCCATGTTCGCGTATGCGGGTTTCGGTGGCGATGATGCCGCCGATCTGTTCGAGGAACCACGGGTCGATCTTGCACATTTCATGCACGTCTTCGAGCGTGGTGCCCATGCGGATCGCCTGCGCCACCATGCGCAACCGATCAGGCGTCGGCGTACCTAGCGCAGCACGGATAGCGTTGCGGTCTTCCCCTTGGCGAAGGCCGGGGATCTCGATTTCGTCGAGGCCGGTCAAACCGGTTTCCAGACCCCGCAACGCCTTTTGCAGCGATTCCTGGAAGGTGCGGCCGATCGCCATGACTTCGCCGACCGACTTCATCGCGGTGGTCAACACATTGTCGGCGCCGGGAAACTTCTCGAAGGCAAAGCGCGGGATCTTGGTGACGACATAATCGATCGATGGCTCGAAGGAAGCCGGCGTCGCACCGCCCGTAATGTCGTTATCCAGCTCGTCCATCGTGTAGCCGACGGCAAGTTTGGCCGCGACCTTGGCGATCGGGAAGCCGGTGGCTTTCGAGGCAAGGGCGGAGGAGCGCGACACGCGCGGGTTCATTTCGATGACGACCAGACGGCCATCCGCCGGGTTGACGGCGAACTGCACGTTGGAGCCGCCGGTTTCCACACCGATCTCGCGCAAAACAGCCAGGGAGGCGTTGCGCATGATCTGGTATTCCTTGTCCGTCAGCGTCAATGCCGGCGCAACCGTGATGCTGTCGCCCGTATGAACGCCCATCGGATCGAGATTCTCGATCGAGCACACGATAATGCAGTTGTCGGCGCGGTCGCGGACAACTTCCATCTCATATTCTTTCCAGCCCAGCACGCTTTCCTCGATCAGCACTTCCGTGGTGGGGGAAGCGTCCAGGCCCGAGGCCACGATTTCGAAGAACTCTGTGCGGTTGTAAGCGATACCGCCGCCGGTGCCGCCCATGGTGAAGGATGGGCGGATAATGGCCGGCAGGCCGACATGATCGAGCGCCTGCGCCGCGATTCCCATTGCGTGGCTGACATAACGCTGCTTGCGATCGCCTTCGCCGAGATTCCATTCGGTTTCGAGCGCATCGAGACTCGCATCGAGGTCGTCCGGATTGCTCGCCTTCAGTTCGGCGCGGCGCGCTTTATGCGCTTCCTTGTCCGTGTCCTTGACGGCAGACGCATTGGCCAGCATCGAGCGCGGCGTTTCCAACCCGATCTTGGCCATGGCTTCGCGAAACAGCGAGCGATCTTCGGCCTTGTCGATAGCTTCGGCATTGGCCCCGATCATTTCGACATTATAGCGATCCAGCACGCCCATGCGCCGCAAGGAAAGTGCGGTGTTCAGTGCCGTTTGGCCGCCCATGGTCGGCAAAAGAGCGTCAGGCCGCTCCTTTGCGATGATTTTGGCGACCACTTCCGGCGTGATCGGCTCGATATAGGTCGCGTCGGCCAGTTCCGGGTCGGTCATGATCGTTGCCGGGTTGGAATTCACCAGAATGATCCGGTAGCCTTCCTCTTTCAGCGCCTTGCAGGCCTGGGTGCCGGAATAATCGAACTCACATGCCTGACCGATAACGATCGGGCCAGCACCAATGATCAGGATGGACTTGATGTCGGTGCGTTTTGGCATGGTCTCGATCCGTCTGGCATGCGCGTTGCGCTGAAAAGCCGGACGGAAATCTACCGGCCGGCCTGAGCACGCTTAATTTGTGGCTAGGCCGGCCTTATAGGGGAAGGACCGGCGAAACGTAACCCCAAAAAAGCGCGATTCACAGGGGCCGGCCATATGGCCTTGGCCGGGACACCACGCATCGCTCTTTGAAAAAAGAAGGGGCAGTCGATCAAGGACTGCCCCTTCTTGTCTGATCAGCCTGCCGGCAAGAGATCCGGCTCGCCGCGCTGGCGCCATTGATTGACCAGAACCGGGACAATCAGCACCAGTCCCGTCAGCGTGGTGTAGAGCTCCGGCATGATCAGCAGGAAGGAAGCCACCACCAGAAGGACGTTCTCCCAGGCTTTGGTTGGAGCCAGGATATAGCGCGAAAGCGCTCCGCCCAATGCGGTGATTCCGATCACGCATCCACCGAATGCGAGGAAGAAATCAGGCCAGTTGAAGTCTTTCGTCACCAAAAGCAGGGATGGCGAGAACACGAAGACGAACGGCACGAGCGCCTTTCCGAGCCCCAAACGGAACGCCGTGTTGCCGGTTTTGAACGGATCAGCGCCCGCCATACCCGCCGCCGCATAAGCGGCAAGCGCCACCGGCGGGGTGATGTCGGCCAAAAGTCCGTAATAAAACACGAAGAAATGCGCCACGATCGGTTCGACGCCAAGCAAGCCGAGGGCAGGAGCGGCAACCGTGACCATGATGATGTAGTTGGCCGTGGTCGGCACTCCGCAACCCATCAGAATGCACACAACACCCGTCATGATGAGCGTGAAGAACAGGATCAGCGTATTGGCTTCCACCCAAGGCAGGATGACTTCGAAGCCCGACGCCAGACTTGCCGCCACGGAGGTGACGATGAACGACACTTTGAAGCCGACGCCGGTCAAGGTCACAACACCGACCACGATGCCGACGGTTGCTGCCGCAGCACCAACGGCGAGCGCATATTTCGCCCCGTCGCGCAGACCTTCGAAAATTTCCTGAAACGATAAGCGTCGACGCGGGTTGAGAAGCCCGACGGCGATGCAAAGCGTGATGCCCCAGAATGCAGCCAGATAAGGCGTGTAACCGGCCATCAAAACGCTGATCAATGCGACCAACGGGATAATGGTTGGCCAGTCGCGTTTCAGGGCAGCTTTGACATCCGGCATTTCATCAGGGCGCAAGCCACGCAATCCGCTGCGCTTGGCTTCGAAGTGAACCTGGA
>JAFAGL010000258.1 GCA_023422735.1 Pseudomonadota bacterium | reverse complement strand
GTCACCGCCACTTCGCCGCGCGTGAACACAAAGCGCGGCAGGCCCGTGACATCCACGCCCTCGAAAACATTGTAATCGATCACCGATTGCTGGCTGCCCGCCGAGATCGTCTTGGAGCGCTTGGGATCCCACACGATGATGTCGGCATCCGACCCTTCAAGGATCGCGCCTTTCTTCGGATAAACGTTCAGGATCTTGGCGATATTCGTCGAGGTCACCGCGACAAATTCGTTCATCGTCAGGCGACCGGTCGCGACGCCGCGCGTCCACAAGACGGGCAAGCGGTCTTCCAGGCCGCCGGTGCCGTTCGGGATCTTGGTGAAATCATTGATGCCGGTGCGTTTCTGTTCGGTGGTGAACGCGCAGTGATCAGTCGCGACCACCTGCAACGAGCCGGCCTGCAAACCGGCCCATAGAGAATCCTGATGCTGCTTGTTGCGGAAAGGCGGGCTCATCACACGGCGCGCCGCGTGATCCCAATCCTTGTCGAAATACTCGCTTTCATCGAGCACAAGATGCTGGATCAGCGGTTCGCCAAACACGCGCATGCCCTTTTGACGCGCGCGCCGGATCGCTTCATGGCTCTGTTCGCAGGACACATGCACGACATAAAGCGGTGAATTTGCCATATCGGCTATCATGATCGCGCGGTTGGTCGCTTCCCCTTCCACCTCCGCGGGACGCGAATAGGCATGGGCTTCCGGGCCGTTATTGCCGGCTTCGAGGAGCTTCTGGCTCAGTGCGGCGACCACATCGCCATTTTCCGCATGAACCAGCGGCAAGGCGCCAAGCGCGCTGCAGCGCTGGAAGGACGAAAACATCTCGTCATCGTCCACCATCAGCGAGCCTTTGTAGGCCATGAAATGCTTGAAGGTGTTGATACCGCGATCGACAACCTCGGCCATCTCGTTGAAAACCTGCTCGCCCCACCAGGTGATCGCCATGTGGAACGTGTAGTCGGTGGAAGCCTTCACCGACTTGTTGTCCCACATCTTGATTGCGTCGAGGAGAGACTGGCCGGGGTTCGGCAAACAGAAATCGACCACCATCGTGGTGCCGCCGGCAAGTGCGGCGCGCGTGCCGCTTTCGAAATCGTCGGCGGAATAGGTGCCCATAAACGGCATTTCGAGATGCGTATGCGGATCGATGCCGCCGGGCATGACATAGCAGCCTGTCGCATCGAAGCTTTCATCGCCGGAAAGATTCGGACCGATCCTCGCAATCACGCCGTTCTCGATCAGAACATCCGCCTTGTAGGTGCGGTCGGCGGTGACGATCGTGCCGTTTTTGATGACTTTGGACATTGAGTTCCCCACTCTTTCTTGTTTTGACGTCCAGTCGATCTGAGGCGGTTGTCTAACCGCTCATTTCCTCCCATTTCTCAGGATCGACCGACTGGTTCAAAACGGACTCCATTGGACTGTGTCTCCCGAAAGAGCTCAGCTGACGACTTCGGCCGTTTCTAGCACGGCATGAAACAGGACGTCGCAACCTGCGGCCGCCCATTCCTTTGAAATTTCTTCAGCCTCGTTATGGCTGAGACCATCCACACAAGGACAAAAAACCATGGCGGCTGGCGCGACGCGATTGACCCAGCAGGCGTCGTGGCCTGCTCCTGAAACAATGTCACGATGCGAATAGCCCAGCCGTTCGGCCGCATCGCGAACGGCCTTCACGCAGGTTGCATCAAAGGTCACCGGGTCGAAATGCCCGACCTGTTCGACATCGTAGGTGATGTCCAAAGCATCGCAGATCGTGGAAATCCCATCCCGGATGCGGCTGTCCATTTCGTCCAGCGTTTCCTTGTCGGGCGAACGGATGTCGATGGTGAAAACAGTCTTGGCTGCAATGATGTTGCGCGAATTCGGATAAACCTCGACATGGCCAATCGCGCCCACAGCATTTGGCTGATAATCCATCGCGATTTCATGAACGAGTTCGGTCACGCGTGCCATTCCCAGCCCGGCATTGCGGCGCTTGGGCATGGGTGTCGAACCGGTATGCGCTTCCTTGCCGGTCAAGGTGACCTGCAGCCATTTCAAGCCCTGGCCATGCGTCACCACGCCAATATCGATCTTCTCGTCTTCGAGAATGGGCCCTTGCTCGATATGCAGCTCGAAAAAGGCTTTCATCTTGCGCGACCCGACGGGTTCGTCACCTTTCCAGCCGATACGCTCCAGTTCATCGCCGAACCGCTTGCCCTTGGCATCGGTGCGCGCGTAAGCCCAATCCTGTTCGATCACGCCCGCAAATACACCCGAAGCAAGCATGGCTGGTGCGAAACGGGCACCTTCCTCATTCGTCCAGTTGGTGACAACGATCGGATGCCTGGTTTGAATTCCAAGATCGTTCAGCGAACGGATGACTTCGAGCCCGCCCAAAACGCCGAGCACGCCGTCGAACTTGCCGCCTGTCGGCTGGGTATCCAGATGGCTCCCGACATATACCGGCAAGGCGTCGGCTTCCGTTCCTTCGCGGCGAAAGAACATGGTGCCCATTTCATCGATGCCCATGACCAGCCCCGCACTTTCGCACCAGGACTGGAACAAAGCGCGGCCTTCCCGGTCCTCATCGGTCAATGTCTGGCGATTGTTTCCACCTGCAATTCCGGGGCCGATCCTGGCCATCTCCATGAGACTGTCCCACAAACGGTCGGAATTAATACGCAGATTTTCGCCGGGTGCAGCCATCAAGCAGTCCTTAGTGTTCTTCTTTCAATCCAGATTTCCAGCCGCTGCACGAAAGCGCAACGGCTGGAAAAGATAGTTCATATCAATCAACAGCCCGCAGAACCGCGCGAACATGATCGATCAGCTCGTCGATCTGCGCCTTGCTGATGATCAATGGCGGCGACAGGGCGATGATATCGCCAGTTGTGCGGATCAAGGCGCCGCGCTCATAAGCCTTCAGGAAAGCCGAGAATGCGCGCTTGGTGGGTTCGCCCGCAATGGGCTCAAGTTCAATCGCGCCGACCAGTCCGATATTGCGGATGTCGATCACATGCGGTTCGCCCTTCAAGGAGTGCAGCGCATCTTCCCAATAGGGCGCCAGCTCGGGGCCGCGGGTCAGAAGCCCCTCTTCCTTGTAGGTTTCCAGCGTCGCGAGACCGGCAGCCGAGGCAATCGGATTGCCCGAATAGGTATAACCATGAGCGAACTCGATCAGGTGCTCGGGCCCGTTCATGAACGCATCGTGGATTTCACCGGTGACGAAAACCGCGCCCATCGGGATCACACCGTTCGTCACGCCCTTGGCCGTGATCATGATGTCCGGCTTGACACCAAAATAATCAACCGCGAACGGTGTGCCCAGACGACCGAAGCCGGTGATGACCTCATCGAAGATCAACAAAATGTCGTGCTTGTCGCAAATGGCGCGCAGCTTTTGCAGATAGCCCTTCGGCGGGATCAAAACGCCGGTCGAACCCGAAACAGGTTCGACGATCACGGCTGCGATGGTGGACGCGTCGTGCAGCGTGACGATCCGCTCCAGCTCGTCGGCGAGATCCGCGCCATGCTCGGGCTCTCCCTTGGTGAAACTGTTCTGCTGCGGCAGATGTGTGTGAGGCAAATGATCCACGCCGGTCAGCAGCGTGCCGAACATCTTGCGATTGCCGACGATGCCACCCACGGAAATGCCGCCGAAATTGACACCATGATAGCCCCGTTCGCGCCCGATCAAGCGCGTGCGGGAACCCTGGCCCTTCACGCGCTGGTAGGCGAGCGCGATCTTCAACGCCGTTTCAACCGATTCCGAGCCGGAATTGGTGAAGAACACATGATCCAAACCATCCGGCGCCATATCGACAAGGCGATTGGCAAATTCGAACGCCACGGGGTGGCCCATCTGGAATGCCGGCGCATAATCAAGCTCGGCTGCCTGATTCTGGATCGCTTCCGTGATCTTGGGCCGGCAATGGCCGGCATTCACACACCAAAGGCCAGCCGTTCCATCAAGAACCTGACGCCCATCGGCGGTCGTGTAATACATATCCTTGGCAGCCACGAGCATGCGCGGCGACTGCTTGAATTGGCGGTTGGCCGTAAACGGCATCCAGAAGGCGGATAGATCGTTGGGTGCGTTAACTCTGTTCAGCATATATCAGTCTCCTTGCTCTCACCCTACGCACGCGTTCTGGCAATGGCTTGGATTACCATTCCTGCCGGCAAATTTGACCGAACGGACAAACGTTAGCATTGCCGCGAGGGCGGTCAAGGGAATACTAATCGAAGGTCCGCCCCTGTATGGCGCTCCACCCGTAGCCAACGACTGGTCCACAGAATTGGACCAGAGCAGCTTTGGTGAGCAGATCGACGGAGTTTGGTGATCAAGTTGGATGCAATTGCACCGCGCACGCGCATACAGAACGAAAAACGCGAGTTGATCCTGGATGCTGCGCTGGAAGTCTTCTCGCGCTTCGGATTCCACGGCGCGACCATCGACCGCATCGCAAGCGATGCAGGCATGTCGAAACCCAATCTGCTTTATTACTTTCGCCGCAAGCAAGACGTGTACGAAGCCGTGATCCAGCAATTGCTGGACACCTGGCTGCAACCTCTTCGCGAGTTGGACGATATCGGCGATCCTTTGACCGAACTGCGCGCCTATATCCGCAAGAAGCTGGAGATGTCTCGCGATTATCCTCGCGAAAGCCGCTTGTTCGCCAACGAGATCCTGGAAGGCGCACCACGAATTTCGCCGTTGATTGCAGGCGAGCTGAAAACGCTGGTCGACGAAAAGGTCAATCTCATCGAGACCTGGATAAAAGCGGGAAAGATCGCTGAAACTGATCCGTATCACCTGATTTTCGCCATTTGGGCCACAACCCAGCATTACGCCGATTTCGATATTCAGGTTCGCGCCGTGCTCGGCCCCGAAAAGGGATCAAGCAAGCGCTTCGAGGATGCAGCGCATTTTCTCGAAGCGCTTTTCATGGAAGGTCTTTCGCCAAAGCCCTAATCCGGCCCGGCACGCCGAACTTCCCGGCGCAGTTTGCCTGCCCGTACCTTTATTCGGCCGGCTCGGGCACCTGAATCGGCGTCGGCTTTTGCGCCATCGGGTTGTTCGGATGCTGCGTCCAGTTGGCGTAA
>JAFAGL010000214.1 GCA_023422735.1 Pseudomonadota bacterium | reverse complement strand
AGCCTGCTCGACACGGTGGCGGCCGTCGCACCCATCGGCATCGGACTGGTTCGAGTAGCGAATTTTATCAATCAGGAGCTTTGGGGGCGTCCGACAGACGTGCCCTGGGCCGTGATCTTCCCGGCGGCTGGCCCAGAGCCGCGACATCCGAGCCAGCTTTACGAGGCAGCCCTTGAAGGCTTGGCTCTCTTCTTCTTTTTGTGGGCGCTGATCTATGTTTGGCGCAAGTTGAAATCGCCAGGCTTTATCGGCGGTGGGTTCATTGCAGGTTATGGCGTCAGCCGTATTATCGTGGAATTTTATCGCGTCCCCGATGCGCAACTCGGATATCAGCTTGGTACAGATTGGTTGACCCGCGGCATGATCCTGTCGGTACCCATGGTTCTGGTCGGCCTGTGGGCCATGTTCATCCTGCCCCGACATTTCCGGCCGAAATGACGCCGTTAAAAAAGCGGATATGCGAGCTGATCGCGGCACAAGGACCGATCAGCGTCGCAGATTACATGGCCACCTGCCTGTTCGACCCGCAGAATGGCTATTACACGACCCGCGAGCCTTTTGGCCAAAGCGGCGATTTCACAACCGCGCCCGAAGTCAGCCAGATGTTCGGCGAGCTGATCGGCGCCTGGCTTCTGTCTACCTGGCAAGCTTTGGGTGAACCTTTCCCGTTCACGCTTGCGGAGATCGGTCCCGGACGGGGCACACTGATGAAGGATGTCTTGCGAACAGTGAGCAAGATTGCTCCGCGCTTTCTTGAAAACGCGTCGATAGCGCTGATCGAAACAAGCCCGCGCCTGCGCGAGATCCAGAGAAAGACGCTCGGTGCACTGCCGGTCGATCCGGAATGGCATGATGCGCTAGACACGCTCCCCCGGCAGTCCCTGCTCCTCGTTGGCAATGAATTGTTTGATGCGCTTCCCGTGCATCAATATGTGAAAACCGATGCCGGATGGTGCGAACGCATGGTCGCGCTCGATGAAAAGGGCGACCTGATCTTTGTTGCCGGCGCCGCCTCTCTTTCCCCGGCCTTGTTGCCGCCCAAATCAGGAACGGCGCCCATCAACACGCTGTTTGAGGTCGCGCCCGCCCGAACCGCCATCATGGAAAAGGTCGCAGATCATCTCGGCGAACATGGCGGTGCAGCGCTTTTTATCGATTATGGGCATCTGGAAAGCGGGTTTGGCGACACGCTTCAAGCCCTGCGCAAGCATGCTTTCGACGATGTGTTTGCCGCACCGGGGGAAGCGGATCTGACAAGCCATGTGGATTTTGCGGCGCTTTCGCACGTCGCGAAAGCGCGCGGATTGAACGCAGAACTCACAACACAAGGTGAGTTTCTCTTGTCGCTGGGGCTTTTGGAGCGCGCGGGCCAGCTCGGAGCACCGTTAAACGAGGCGGGTCGAAATGAATTGCGGGATGCGGTCGAACGATTGGCCGCACCCGAACAGATGGGCGAGCTTTTCAAGGCTTTAGCGGTGACGACAACAGGCGTTCCGCTATCGGGTTTCCCAATCCGGTCGAGCCGAAACTATGTCTGCTGATCCGGTCGCCGATGAATTCCTTGAGGTGCGACGGATTGACTTGTAGCCCGCCCTGCCCCACGATTCAACGCGAAGTGAACAACGGCCACCTCCAATCGGTGGCACCGATTCCACAAAGTCTAGCGATCCACTTATGATTGAACATGCTTATCGGCCCGAACCGATCCGGTCCGCCCTGCTAGACGCCGCCTTGGGCGAAACCGCACGTCACGGCTATTTTACCCGCATCGGCGGTGTTTCCAAGGGCATCTACGATAGCCTGAACATTGGTTTGGGTTCTGATGACGACCAGAATGCGGTGCGCGAAAATCGCAAGCGTGTCTCGGAATGGTTCGGCAAGGACAGAGATTTGCTGGTCACCCCGCATCAGGTCCATTCCGCTGAAGCGGTCATCGTGGAAGGGCCGTTTGCTGGCGAACGTCCGAAGGTGGATGCGGTCGTCACCGCAACGCCTGGTGTGGTGATCGCCGTCGCTACAGCAGATTGCGGGCCCGTTCTTTACGCCGACGCGCAGGCCGGTGTCATCGGGGCAGCGCATGCTGGCTGGAAAGGCGCATTGTCAGGCGTGCTGGAAGACACGATCGACAAGATGGAACAATTGGGCGCGAGCCGTCAGCGCATCACGGCCGTGCTTGGCCCCTCGATCGGCGCGACGAATTACGAGGTCGGCCCCGAATTCGTGGCGCGCTTCGTGGAGGCCGACGCCGAAAATCTCCGTTATTTCGCAAAATCGGCCAATGAGGGCCGCGCTCTATTCGATCTCAACACCTACACGGTCGACAGGCTGCGGCGGGCCGGTGTCCAGGCCGAAGCGATGTATCGCTGCACCTATGCCGAAGACGAGCTGTTTTTTTCCTATCGGCGCACGACCCACCGTGGCGAAGCCGATTACGGACGCCAGATATCTGCAATCATGCTGGAGGAACGCTGATGGCCCTTCACTTCGAAAAATCGGAATTCGACGCGCGGCGGGACCGTTTGCTCGTTGAAATGGCTGCTGCCAAGCTCGACGCACTGCTGATCTTCGCGCAGGAAAGCATGTATTGGCTCACAGGCTATGACACATTCGGCTTCTGCTTCTTCCAGTGCCTTGTGTTGAAGTCCGATGGCTCAATGGTGCTGCTGACCCGGTCAGCGGATCTGCGCCAGGCGCGCCATACTTCGACAATCGAGGAGATTGCGTTGTGGACCGATCGCGGAGATGCCGATCCCACCCTCGATCTGCGCAACCTTCTCAATGATCTCGACCTGCTCGGTGCCCAGATCGGTGTGGAATATGACACGCATGGCTTGACCGGCCTGAATGGCCGGCGTCTCGACGAACAGTTGCAGACCTTCGGCAAGATCAAGGATGCATCGGCAATCATTCCCCGGCTGCGCGTTTTCAAAAGTGCCGCCGAGATCAAGAAGGCCGAGCGTGCGGCAGAGCTCAGCGATGAAGCCTTGGATGCTGCCCTTCCCTTGATCAAAGCCGGCGCCGACGAAGGCGTGATTCTTGCCGCAATGCAGGGCGCTATATTTGCCGGAGGAGGCGATTATCCGGCAAACGAGTTCATCATCGGCTCGGGCACAGATGCTTTGTTATGCCGATACAAGGCAGGTCGCCGCAAGCTCACCAAGCAGGACCAGTTGACGCTGGAATGGGCAGGCGTCTTCCATCATTATCACGCACCCATGATGCGCACCGTGCTGACCGGACGCGCCACGCGTCGGCATCAGGAATTGTTTGAGGCCGCACGTGAAGCCCTGTTAGCCGTTGAAGAAGTGATGGTCCCCGGCAAGACATTCGGTGATGTTTTCGATGCGCATGCGAAGGTCATGGAAGCCTATGAACTCACACGCCATCGCCTGAATGCTTGCGGTTATTCCGTTGGCGCGCGCTTCAGCCCATCCTGGATGGACAAACCCATGTTCCATCAGGGCAATCCCGAGCCGATCGCCCCGGACATGACGTTGTTCGCGCATATGATCATCATGGACTCCGACACCGAAACGGCGATGACCCTTGGCCGGACCTATCTTACGACCGATGGTGCTCCCCGCGCGCTGTCGCGTCACGGGCTCGATCTCATCGTTCAAAACTGATCGTTAAGGTTAAGATCATTCCGCGCGTGACACGCAGATTCAGGTAAGAAGTTTCAGGTTATCCTTGCGGCGACGGAAGGAGACCATGGTCAACAGCCGAAATATTTCTGCCCTGATGATCGCACTCACCGCCGTGGGCGGTTGCAATATTTCAGAGCGTCCGATCCCGCCTCTTGAGGTCGGCGGAGGGTCGGTGCTTGCCGCAAATAGTTCTGACGAGGGCTACGGCGGAAGCACGGGGCAGTTTTCAAATACATCCGCCCCCGTCCAATCCGCTTATCCGCAAGATGACCCGGTGTCCCGGGTTCGTCTTCCGCGTGCACCTGTTGGAAATGCCGGGTCCTATTCGGATAGCGTTTCTGTGAATTCGACAGGCCGCGGTGTCGAATATGCAGGAACCGAAGACGTTTCTTACGATCAGCGCCGCCAGGGACGGGCGCAAACACTGGAAGCGCAGGCTGCCGATTTAACGCCGGTTTCAGCACCGCGCCAGAACGCTATTGTTCGGCGCGAGGCCGAACCTGAAGAACAAGCGCCTGAGATTGCTGCCGTTTCTGCGCCTGCCCGCATCGCATTGGCCGAAGTCAGCGGCGTGGGTGTCGATGCGGCCTCGCCTTTGGCCACGCGATTCGGAACAAGGGCCAAACAGGAAGGGCTGGCCTTCACCACTGCGGATGACACAAGCGCGACCCATGTGAGGAAAGGTTATTTCAACGTCACATCAGAAGGCTCGGGCTCGGTTGTGAATTATGTCTGGGAAATTTCGGATCGCGCCGGGAATCGGTTGCATCGGATTCAGGGCAGCGAACCGGGCGGACAGGCTGGCAGCGGCTGGGATGGCGTATCTGCTTCAGCCATGGAAGCTGTGGCCGACAAGTCGATCGACGAAACAGTGCGCTATCTCCACAGCCATTCGGGATAAGCCCCGAAAATCAAATCGATTGAAAGGTGCATTTCTTGCCCATCATGTCATTTTGGGAAAAGCACCGCTTGCATTGCGCGTCTTGAACGCTAAAAGCCCCGTCATCCAACGCCGGTGATCAGGCTGGCGAGAGACCGACGACAGATTAAGGACAGGCGATGAAGCTTTTTGCGGGAAATTCCAACAGGATCCTCGCCGAAGCGGTCGCCCGCTATCTGAACATCCCGCTTGGTAAAGCCAGCGTCCGCCGTTTTGCGGATCAGGAAATCTTTGTCGAGGTTCAGGAAAATGTCCGCGGCGAAGACGTGTTTGTTCTCCAATCGACATCCTACCCGACCAACGATCACCTGATGGAACTGTTGATCATGATCGACGCGTTCCGTCGATCCTCGGCACGGCGTATCACGGCGGTCATCCCTTATTACGGTTATGCTCGGCAGGATCGCCGCGCTTCGGGCCGCACGCCCATTTCCGCGAAGCTCGTTGCCAATCTGATCACCCAATCGGGCGCAGATCGTGTGCTGACCATGGATCTTCATGCCGGACAGATCCAGGGCTTCTTCGACATCCCGACCGACAATCTGTTTGCCGTTCCGGTGATGTCGCGCGACGTCAAACAGAATTACGCATCGCCAAAACTGATGATCGTTTCACCGGATGTCGGCGGCGTGGTGCGCGCACGTGCTCTCGCCAAGCGCGTTGATGCCTCGCTTGCGATCGTCGACAAGCGTCGCGAGCGTCCCGGCGAATCGGAAGTCATGAATATTATCGGCGATGTCGAGGGCGCAGACTGCCTGCTTTACGATGATATCGTCGATTCGGGCGGAACGCTGTGCAATGCAGCCGATGCTTTGCTGGCCAACGGCGCGAACAGTGTCACCGCATATATTACGCATGGCGTCTTGTCGGGCGGCGCGGTTGGGCGCATCACATCTTCCAAGCTCAAGGAACTGGTGATCACCGACTCGATCCAACCCACTTCCAGCGTCGAGGCAGCGCATAATATCCGCGTTCTCTCGATTGCCGATCTTATCGGCGAAGCGATCTCGCGCACCGCAACGGAAGAAAGCGTTTCAAGTCTGTTCGACTAGCTTCTCTGCGAAAAAGCACGCAGGTCTATCCCATTGATGCTAGAATGCGACCGGAGGAGTTCGCATGAACATCAAATTGGGCACTGTTACGCCGATCCTGCGTATTTTCGATATTGTGAAGGCGCGCAGTTTTTATCTTGATTATCTGGGATTCCGCGTCAGCTTCGAACATCGCTTCGATCCTGGAGCGCCGCTTTATCTTGGGATAGTCCGCGATATCTGCGAATTGCATCTGAGCGAACATCACGGCGACGCGACACCTGGCTCAGCGAACCGGATCGCCATCACCGGTATCGAAGATTTTCACGGCGAGCTTCATTCCAAACGTTATCCCTATATGCGACCGAGGATCGAGACCCCGCCTTGGGGCACGAAGGAAGTGAGTGTGATCGATCCATTCGGCAATCGGTTGACCTTTTTCGAACCGAAACCCGAATGATGGCAATCAGGTTTTTGCGCTGATCCGGCGGGATGCGAGATAATCACGCGGCGACATGCCCAGCATCTGCTTGAACATTGTCGTGAACGCCGGTGCGCTGTCATAGCCGAGCTCAAGCGCGACAGCTGTAACGGCCTCCCCTGCCGACAGGCGCTGGACAGCAGCCAGCAAAATCGCTTGCCGACGCCATAAAGACAGGCTCATTCCAGTTTCTTTCTGAAAATTACGCGTGAAACTGCGACGGCTCATTCCTGCCTGATGCGCCCATTCATCAATGGTCACATGCGGGTCAGGCGTATCGAGGAACTGCCGGCATAAAGTCGCCAGTCGAGGTTGAGCTGGCAAGGGAAGGGCATAAGGTCGCTCCTCCAATCTGGGGATTTCCAGCAGCATCAAAGCGATGATTGCGTCCATACGGGGGCTTTTCTCGGCGCTGAACTGCGGTTGCAACGCTTCGTCGATCAAGGCCCGCATCAATGCGGTCATCGCCACAACACGAAGCGAGGCAGGAAGCGCAGGGCTGGCATCCGGCAGAAGATAAGCGGATCTCATATGCACGCGCCCCAGCATTTGAACGGAATGCTCGACACCAGAGGGGATCCACACTGCATGTTCGGTGGGCACAACCCATCGCCCGTGCGGCGTCGATACAAGCACAACCCCGGAAACGGCGTGCAGCAATTGCGCCCGTATATGCTGATGCGGCTCTATGACCGACCCTGCGCCATATTCCCGGTCCAGCGTGAACACCGCACCGACAGCGGCGTCGATCGTTTCCGTTTCTGCGAATTGGCGCATCGCTTCTGTTTCACCTGTCGATTGGCACCAGTCCGTATTCAAACGATTTTGGCCCACTTGCGAAAGTTTAAGACCGAACCACGAAAGACCAGACTGTGCAATCGGGATAGATCAGACGTTCTAATCAGGATTTTCCAATGACTGCGACCGTTCAGCCAGCGAAGGCGTCTTTCGCGACGCAAACAGTGATGCCGATCATTCTGGCGGTCAGCTTCTGTCATTTCCTCAATGATTTGATGCAAACGCTTTTGGCCTCGATCTATCCGATCCTGAAAGCGGAATATCGGCTGGATTTCTGGCAGATTGGCCTTTTGACCATGGCGTTTCAGGTGACCGCGTCACTGCTGCAACCGGTGGTCGGACTTTATACCGATAAGAAACCCATGCCTTACTCGCTTCCGGTCGGGATGGGCTCCACCTTGCTCGGCCTTTTCGTTCTGGCGACCGCGCATAGCTATCCGGCCTTGCTGCTCGGCGCTTCGATGGTCGGTATCGGCTCGGCGATCTTTCACCCAGAATCCTCGCGCGTGGCGCGCATGGCGTCGGGCGGGCGTTTCGGCCTGGCGCAATCCGTTTTTCAGGTCGGGGGTAATTTCGGCTCGGCGATCGGGCCCTTGCTGGCCGCGTTCATCGTGGTTCCGAATGGCCAGAGCAGCATTGCCTGGTTTTCGGTTGCGGCCTTTATCGGCATGATCGTGCTGTTTCGCGTCAGCAACTGGTATAGCCAGTACCGGCGCGATACCGCCAACCGTCCGCCGGTGGATCTCACCTTGCCGTTTCATCGCACGAAGGTGCGAAACGCGCTGGTCGTGCTGGCTTTGCTCGTTTTCACCAAGAACATCTATATGGCCAGCATTTCGAGCTACTACACGTTCTATGCCATTCATCGTTTCGGCGTGGATGTGCAGCAGGCGCAGTTGATGCTGTTCGTCTTTCTGGGCGCAGCTGCGGCCGGAACGGTGGCCGGCGGGCCGATTGGCGATCGTTTCGGCGCCAAAAGCGTGATCTGGTTCTCGATCCTGGGCGTGGTGCCGTTCACTCTTGCGCTCCCCTATGTCGGGATCGAAACCACGATCGTGCTTACGGCGTGCATCGGCTTGATCTTGTCATCGGCTTTTCCAGCCATCGTCGTTTTTGCACAGGAACTCGTTCCGGGCCGCGTCGGCATGATTGCCGGCATCTTCTTCGGCTTTGCTTTCGGAATGGGCGGCATTGCAGCGGCTGTGCTTGGTGTTGTGGCCGATGCGAGGGGAATCGAATTCGTTTACCGCGTTTGCTCCTTCCTGCCGCTTTTGGGACTGCTGACCATATTCCTCCCCAATATGAAGGAAGCTGCCGGCAGATCTTGAGCGCCAGCGGTCCCTTGCATGGCAAACGCCCTTCCGCTATAGGGCTGCCACCCGCGTAGACACCCTTGGAGGCACCGCGGGGCGGGGCGGCTGTTCACCGACAGCCGCTTTCGACGTTTCCAGGCATCGGGTCCGGAAGCGCTCCACCACAAAGAAGGAAAAGCCATGAGCCACGACACTTACGAGCTCAAGGCCGAAGCGCGCGAAAAGGTCGGTAAGGGGTCCGCCCGTGCTGTTCGCCGCGAAGGCAAAGTACCAGCAGTTATCTATGGCGAGAAGCAGCCTCCCCTGGCGATCGCTCTCTCCTACAAGGAAATCTACTACAAGATCCACGGCGGCGGCTTCAAAACCACCGTTGCGACCATCGACGTTGATGGCAAGAAGATCCGCGTCCTTCCGAAGGACTACCAGATGGATCCCGTCAAAGACTTCCCGATGCACGTCGATTTCCTGCGCGTTGGCAAGAATTCGGTCGTCACCGTCAATGTTCCGGTTCACTTCCTGAACGAAGACGCTTCGCCTGGCATCAAGCGCGGCGGCGTTCTCAACATTGTTCGTCACGAAGTTGAGCTGACCGTTCCGGCCGACAAGATCCCGGACGCGATCGAGGTTGACCTCAAGGGTCTCAAGATCGGCGACATCATCCACATTTCCTCGGTCAAGCTGCCGAAGGGTGTTGAGCTGACGATCACCGACCGCGACTTCACCATCGCGACCATTGCTGCCCCGGCTGTTCTGACTGAGGCTGAAGAAGCCGGTGTCACCGAAGAAGAACTGGTTGAAACGCAGGAAGCGGAAGCCGAGGCTGAGGCAGAAGCTGCCGAGGAAGCCGAAGAAGGCGACGCGAAGGAGTAATCCTTCTTTTAGCGCGACGGGAAACCAGCCATGCGTATTCTTGCAGGATTGGGTAATCCCGGCGCGCAATATCAGAATAACCGGCACAATGTCGGGTTCATGGCGGCGGACGCGATTGCTCGCCGCCATTCCTTTTCGCCCTGGACCAAAAAGTTCAAGGCACTGGTCGCCGAAGGAACGATCGGCACCGAAAAAGTGCTGCTGATGAAGCCGCAAACCTTCATGAACAATTCCGGCCAATCGGTGGGTGAAGCGGCCCGCTTTTTCAAAATCGAGCCGGGCGATATCAGCATCCTTTATGACGAGCTCGACCTTCAGCCGGCCAAGATCCGCGTCAAGATCGGCGGCGGTAATGGCGGCCATAATGGCATCCGCTCGCTCGACGCCCATTTGCCGAGCAAGGACTACCGCCGTGTGCGGATCGGCATCGGTCATCCTGGTGTCAAGGAACTCGTGCATAACTGGGTGCTGGGCGACTTTGCGAAAGCGGATACAGCGTGGCTCGATCCCCTTCTTGACGCGATCGCCGATAATGCCGACCTGCTTGCAACCGGCAAGGATAATGATTTCATGAACCGCGTTGCGCTGGCCACGCCCGGCGGCACGCGTGAGCCCAAGCCTTACAGCAAGGGCCAGCTCAAGGACGCTCCGGCGACACAGCCGAAAATCAAGAGCCATATCCGGCAGGCCCGTCCTGCTCAGCCTCCGGTGAAGTTGCCCGCATCCGGCCCTATGGCGGCCATGCTCAAGCGCTTGTTCAACAAGGATTGAGACGTCTCCCTTTTCCGGCCGGCTACCCTATGTGCTGACTGATCGAAAAGGGAATGACCGTTGCACGAACAGCATGATTTCGACACGATGGAAGATATCCTGGACGTCGTGTCGGAAGCAGGGCAAGGCGAGATCATTACTGTCGCCGATGTCGTCAAGGAAATCGGTGAAGATGCTTTTGCACCACTGATGCTTGTTCCAGCCCTGATCGCGATAACGCCTTTGAGCGGCATTCCCGGTCTTTCAACATTTTGCGGACTGATGATTGCGCTGATCGCAGTCCAGATGGTCTTGATGCGCTCAAGCTTGTGGCTGCCTGCCTTCATCATGCGCCGCTCGATTACGCGCAAACGTCTCGATAAGGCGCAAAGCTGGCTGAAGAAGCCGGCGCGTTTCGTGGATCGGCTGACAAAGGCCAGGTTGTGCTTTCTGGTGAAGCCGCCTTTCTCACTTTTGCCGGCGATCATATGCCTCATGCTCGGACTGATGATGCCGGTCATGGAGTTCATTCCCTTTTCGGCAACGATCGCGGCAACCGCTGTTTCCCTCTTCGCACTGGCATTCATTACCGAGGACGGCCTGCTCGGACTGTTCGGGCTGGGCGTCATCTTTTGTGGCCTTTATCTCGGGTTCACGGCCTTGGCGTGATCTCCAAAGGGTTGACCACCGCCCGCTTCCTCCCCCATAGCCCTGCAAAACAGATTTCTGATCAGGACCAACTCTCATGGGTTTCAAATGCGGCATCGTCGGCCTGCCCAATGTCGGCAAGTCGACGCTTTTCAACGCCCTGACGCGCACCGCCGCCGCGCAGGCCGCCAATTATCCTTTCTGCACCATCGAGCCGAACACCGGTGAAGTTGCCGTGCCCGATCCGCGCTTGAAGGCGCTGGCAACGGCGGGCAAGTCAAAAGAGATCATTCCGACCCGCATTTCCTTCGTGGATATCGCCGGCCTGGTACGGGGTGCTTCAAAGGGCGAAGGCCTGGGCAATCAATTCCTGGCCAATATCCGCGAAGTCGATGCTATCGTGCATGTGCTGCGCTGCTTCGAAGATGACGACATCACGCATGTCGAAGGTCGCATCGACCCGGTTGCTGATGCCGAAACGGTTGAAACCGAGCTGATGCTGTCGGATCTCGAAAGCCTTGAGCGCCGCATCGTGCAGTTCCGCAAGCGCGCTACCACCAAGGATAAGGAAGCGCTCACCGTATTGCCGGTCATGGAAGATGCGTTGAAGCTTTTGCAGGATGGCAAGCCAGTCCGCATGATGCTGGACGGCATTGCGGCCGAAGACCTGAAAATCCTTGAAGGTCTCAACCTGCTGACGTCTAAGCCGGTGCTTTATGTTTGCAATGTCGCGGAAGGCGATGCAGCCGAGGGCAATGAGCATACCACGGCCGTTGATGCCATGGCCGAAAGCCAAGGCGCCAAGACGGTCGTGATTTCTGCGGCGATCGAAGCCGAAGTCTCGCAGCTTCCCGATGAAGAAGCCGCCGAATATCTTGAAGCCATGGGTCTGGAGGAGCCGGGTCTCGATCGCCTGATCCGCGCCGGCTATTCCCTTCTCAACCTCATCACCTATTTCACCGTCGGCCCGAAGGAAACGCGCGCCTGGACCGTCCACAAGGGTGCCAAGGCGCCGCAGGCTGCAGGCGTGATCCATACGGATTTCGAGCGTGGCTTCATCCGCGCGCAGACGATTGCCTATAATGACTATGTCACGCTTGGCGGCGAAGTTCCGGCCAAGGAAGCGGGCAAGGCACGCGACGAAGGCAAGGAATATGTGGTGCAGGACGGTGACGTTCTCCTGTTCCGCTTCAACACCTGATACTTACAAGCAGACCCGGGAGGGATGATGATGACCGACAAGCGATGGGCCTTTGAGGACTTCGTGGAAGGCCTGACCATCCCTCTTGGTCAAAAGAATGTATCCGCCGAAGAGATCATCGACTTTGCCAGCCAGTTCGACATGCAGCCCATGCATCTCGATGAAGAAGCCGGCAGGGCCAGCATCCTCGGCGGTTTGTCGGCGTCGGGCTGGCACACGGTCTCGATGTTCATGCGGCTGATCTGCGATCACTTCCTGCTGGATTCCACATCGCAGGGCGCGCCGGGTGTCGAATATCTGAAATGGAAGAAGCCGGTTCTGGCTGACGATACGATCCGTGGTGAGGCGCACGTCCTGGCGACCCGTCGATCGGGTTCGCGTCCGCAACTCGGCTTTGTCACCTTCCGCAACAGCCTTTACAATCAGCGCGATGAACTCGTGCTCGAATTTTCCAATACCGGCATGTTTCTTCTGCGCAATCGGGAGGTCGCATGACGCTTGATGAGTATTTTGCCATTGGCGAAACGCAGGAAATCGGCAGTCAGACACTGACAGCCGCGGAAATCACCGCCTTCGCGTCGAAATACGATCCTCAGCCGTTCCATTTGAGCGAGGAAGGCGCGAAGGGCACCGTCTTCGGCGCGCTTTGCGCGTCCGGCTGGCACACAACCTCGTTGTGGATGCGCTACAATCTTCTTCATACGCGCGATGCCGTGAAATGGACTGGTGAAGGCCCGGCACCCGAGTTCGGCCCCTCGCCCGGCTTTAAGAATCTGCGCTGGCTGAAACCTGCTTATGCCGGCGACACGATTCGCTTCACCCGCATCTCCACCGGCCATCGCCCGCTCGCCTCGCGCCCCGGCTGGCGTATCTTGTCAGGTCTTGCACAGGCATATAATGGCGCTGACGAACTCATCATGAGTTTTGAAACTGCGGTGCTGGTCAAAGCGCACTGAACTCAATCGGCCGTCGGCAAACGCCGGATCGTGAATTCGATCTCGTCACCGGGCCGTTCGAACCAGCTTTCGATTTCCGTCCAGTAAGCTTGCTTGGGCCAGCGATCGAACCACTCGCGTGCCTTGGCGCGCGCATCATTCCGCGGAAGAACGAAGGTTTCGCGCAAGAACCCGTCGCGTGAGCGCGTCCGACCGGCTTCGCGTTCGCGGGTAAGTCTGTCCTTGAGGCCGTCAAGCGATGGTCTGGTTGGCGGTGGCATGCGGGAACTCCGTCACGCCTCGATTTTAAGTCGATGCGAGCCGGTTGACGAGTCATTTGTCGCGGATGCGCAAGAGGGGTTGCCGAGAACGAAAGGCGCTTGTACTTCAAGCCATCCCATCTTTCGCAGGACCTCATGAACCGCGACAGCATCCCCGCCGGTTTGCCGGACGATATTGAAACCAAAAAGGCGAATGCGCGCGCATGGTTCGAGCAATTGCGCGACCGTATCTGCGCGAGTTTCGAGACCCTGGAAGATGAAGTCTGTGGTCCGCACGCCTCATGGAGCCCGGGCCGTTTCGAACGGACGCCCTGGCAGCGCGATGGCGGCGCCGGCGGTGGCGGCGTGATGTCGATGATGAGCGGCCGCGTGTTCGAGAAAGTGGGCGTCCACTGCTCGACCGTCCATGGCGAATTTTCGCCGGAGTTCCGTAAGCAGATGCCGGGCGGTGAAGAAGATCCGCGCTTCTGGGCAAGCGGCATTTCGCTGATCTGCCACCCCTGGAATCCGAATGTGCCGGCCGTTCACATGAACACCCGCATGGTGGTCACGTCTCGTCAATGGTTTGGCGGTGGTGCGGATTTGACGCCAGTTCTTGAGCGACGCCGTACGCAGGAAGATCCCGATAGTCAGATGTTCCATCGCGCGATGGAATTTGCCTGCAACAAACACACGGCCGTTGCTGATTATGCCCGGCTGAAAGACTGGTGCGACGAATATTTCTATCTGCCACACCGCAACGAGGCGCGGGGAATTGGCGGCATTTTCTTCGATTATCTCCATTCGGAAGGCGAGAATGGCGGCTGGGACGCCGATTTCCGCTTCGCGCAGGATGTCGGTCGCTCCTTCCTCGTCGTTTACCAGCATCTCGTACGCAAGAATTTCAACGAGAACTGGACGGAAGCTGACCGCGAGGAACAGCTCATCCGGCGCGGGCGGTATGTCGAATTCAACCTGCTTTATGATCGCGGCACGATTTTCGGTCTCAAGACTGGCGGCAATATCGATGCGATCCTCTCCAGCATGCCACCCGAGGTGAAGTGGCCCTGAGCAGGCTTCTCTTGCATCGGTAGCCAGGAATGGCCGATCGGCAGGTCGGCCAATTCGCGAAGTGACATTCTCGCAATATCCGGATGCGACAGCGGATCGGCCTGATGGCGTGCCCGGCAGATGCTGTCGCGATTATAGAAATTCTCCATCTTTCCTCTCCGCCAATCTGGTTTGACGTCATCATGATACGGGGAAAGGACAGTTGACTATGGAGAAGGCCGCACGCTCTATATAGTAA
>JAFAGL010000120.1 GCA_023422735.1 Pseudomonadota bacterium | reverse complement strand
ATCGCAATCTTTATCTTGCTCGTCGCAACGACCTGTCATCCTGGGCGAAGCGGCAGGGATGGAGCTACACGGTCAACCGAACGGATCGCCTGGCTTCGGAAGCCTTGATTTCAGTCCACACCGCCTTGTCGGTTGAAACCGGCATCGGGGGTGTTGGCGCATGAGTTGGCTGCCGCTGTCGTTCGGCGCACCGCTGGTTCTGGCCGGTCTCCTCGCGCTGCCCTTGATCTACTGGCTCCTGCGGCTGACACCTCCGAAGCCGCAAACGGAAGCTTTCCCGCCCCTCAAGATTCTCGCAAAAGTGCTGCGCAAGGAAGAAACGCCACGATCCAGTCCGTGGTGGCTGGCCCTGCTTCGCTTGGTCATGGCTGCACTCATCATCCTCGCATTGGCCAATCCGGTCTTCAATCCGCGTGAGCGGCTTGCTTCGGAAGGCGATGCGCTTGCGATCGTCCTCGATAATGGTTGGGCGAGCGCAACTGAGTGGGAAGAGCGTGTCGCCACTGCCGAAAAACTGATCAACGATGCGAGTTCCGAGGATAAGCCCGTTGTCCTGGCTCTCACCGCCGAGCCGGCAAGCACGGAAATCGGCCCGTTTGATGCCGCTGGCGCGCTTGACAGGCTTCGCGCAGCCATGCCGCGTCCGGTGCCTGTGGATCGTCCAACCGCTTATAAACGAACGGCTGAAGCCCTGTCGCGATTTTCTGCACCGAGCGTCGCCGTCCTTTCCGATGGGCTGGCCGCCCCCAGAGATGAAACTGCCTTTGCAGCGCTTCTCGGAGAGAATCGCAGTGGCTTGACCTGGATTGCGCCCGAGCAGCTTGGTGAGATCGGCCTGACCTTTGCCGATAATTCCGTTGACGCATTCGAAGTAAAGGCCGTGCGCAGCGAAGCCGATGTTTCGCCGCGCTCTGTTTCGGTTGGTGCATTTGACGAGCGCGGAAGGCGCATAGGCGATACAACGATCTCCTTTGGCGCCGATGAAACTACGGCAACTGGCAAACTCAATGTTCCCTTCGAGTTGCGCAACGATTTTGCCTCCGTATCGATTGATGGCCAACGGCATGCCGGGGCGATCCGCGTGCTTGATGAGAATGCCAAGCGCCGCCGAGTCGGGTTGTTGTCCCAAAATGAGGCGGACCGCGCACAACCCCTGCTTTCGCCGCTTTTCTACATCCGCAAGGCTATGGGACCCTTTGCGGATCTGGTGGAACCGCAAAGCGTCGATCTTGCTCAAGCCATTCCACAATTGCTGCAACAAAAGCCTGCCATGATCGTGATGGCGGATGTCGGCGTCATTCCTGAAGAAGCGCGCGCTTTGCTTGTCGACTGGGTCGAGAAAGGCGGAACGCTGGTTCGCTTTGCCGGCCCTCGTTTGGCGGCGGCGGGAGATGATGAAGTCCTGTTGCCGGTGCGGATCAGGAGTGGCGAGCGAGCGCTTGGCGGCTCCATGTCGTGGACCGAGCCGCAAACTTTGACCGAATTTCCAGCTATCGGGCCCTTTGCCGGCCTGTCGGCACCTGCGCAAGTTACTATCAAGCGTCAGGTGCTTGCTCAGCCTTCCGCCGATATTGTCGACCGCACCTGGGCCTCGCTCGCCGATGGCACGCCTTTGGTCACTGGTGCAAAACGTGGTCAGGGCACGGTTGCACTGTTTCACATCACGCCGGAAGCAACATGGTCGAATTTGCCCATTTCGGGCACATTTGTCGAGATGCTGCGGCGGATCGTGCAGCTTTCGCGCAATCAAGGACGCGTAGATGCCGGAGCGCAAACAGATGCAGCCGGATTGCCACCCTATCGCATGATTGCCGCCAATGGCGTGCTTGGTCCGCCGTCGCCGGAAGCAAGGCCGCTCGGCTCCGCTCAGGCCGAAGTCTCGATCGAGCATCCGCCGGGTCTCTATGGCGGCGAGGATGGGGTCGTTGCCCACAATCTCCTTGCGGCGAATGCAACGCTGGCATCGATCGTGCGGCCCGCAACGACGCTTGCAGTCTTACAGGCGAGCTATGGTTTCGATCAGTCGCGGAACCTGCGCGGACCGCTGTTTCTTGCAGCCCTGGTTTTGATGGCCTTGGACACATTGGCGGTCATGTGGCTCGGCGGTGGGTTCGGCGGTCGGCGTCGTGCAGTGCCGGTTTCTGCCGCGCTGTTTTTGATTGCAGCCGGGATCGCCTTCGCGCCGCTTCCCGCCGCTGCGCAGGAAGTTCAAGCAAACGATCAACAGGCGATCGAGGCGATTTCCACCACGCGCATCGCTTATGTGATGACCGGCAATGCCCACGTTGATGAAATCAGCAAGGCGGGTCTTGAAGGGTTGACACGCTTTCTGATCGACAAAACGGCGCTTGAACCCGGAGAGCCCGCCGCTGTGGACATCGCGAAAGACGAATTGTCCTTTTATCCGCTGATTTACTGGCCGATCGATCCCGACAGCCCCATGCCCGGCACCGAGGCGATCTCGCGGATCGATGCCTATGTGCGCGGCGGTGGGACGGTTCTGTTTGACACGCGCGATCAGTATTCTTCCAGCTTCGATGCCAGCAGCGTCACGCCAGCCACGCAGCGGTTGCGCGAGATCCTGTCCGGGCTGAACATTCCCGCGCTGCAACCGGTCCCGGCCGATCACGTGCTCACCAAAACCTTCTTTATCGTCCCGGAATTTCCCGGCCGCTTCAACGGCAGCCCCTTGTGGGTCGAGTCCTCCACGAATGCCGAAAATCGCGATGACCGGCCCGTGCGCAGCGGCGATGGCGTGTCGCCGATCATGATCACCGCCAATGATCTCGCCGGCGCCTGGGCGATCGACGCGGCCGGCAATCCGATGATGCCAACCGTGCCGGGAGATCCCATGCAGCGCGAATATGCCCTGCGCGGCGGCGTCAACATCATGATGTACATGCTGACCGGCAACTACAAATCGGATCAGGTTCACGTGCCCGATCTCCTCGAACGGCTCGGGCAATGAGGGCGGCGCGATGAACTGGTCCCTTTCGTTCGAGCCTCTGTTATCCTGGAGCCTGATAAGCGGCTTGGGCGTGGGGATCGCTCTGCTCGCCATTATCACGCTTTGGCGACGCCAGCGCGGTGCCGTGTTCCGGTTTGCCGCTCTTGCCGCCCTGCTTCTGGCTCTGCTCAACCCAGTTTTGCTTGATGAATTGCGCGATCCGCTCAAAAGCGTGGTCGCGCTGGTTGTCGATCGCAGCCAGAGCCAGGATATCGGCGAGCGAAAAACGCAGACGGATGAAGCTCTGGCCGAGGTGAAGTCACGGCTCGCCCGATTCAATCAGTTCGAGATTCGCGAAATCGAGGCCGGTCAGGCATCGAATGCGGAAGAGCGAACCGATACCAGGCTGTTTGCGGCGCTCGACAGTGCTTTCCGCGATGTCCCGCCGTCGCGCGTCGCTGGCGCCATCATGATAACGGATGGGCAGGTCCACGATGTTCCCACCAAGGGCGATCCGGGTTTTCAGGCGCCTGTTCACGCGCTGATCACAGGCCGCGAAGACGAGCGCGACCGCCGCATCCGGCTGGAAAGCGCGCCGCGCTTTGGTTTGGTCGACAAGCCTGTCCCGATGACCTTCCGCGTCATGGATACGGTGGATGAAGGCGCGCCCGTGAATGTCCGCATTTCGGTGAATGGCGATCCGGTTAAAACCGAGCGTGTTTCAATCGGCGAGCCGCATACGGTGGAAATCAATGTCCCGGTCGCCGGCCGCAACATCGTGGAATTTGCGGTCGAGGCCGCGCCGGATGAACTGACGACCACGAACAACAAGACCGTGGCGCTGGTTGACGGCATTCGCGAAAATCTGCGCGTTCTTCTCGTTTCGGGGGAACCCCATGCAGGCGAGCGAACCTGGCGCAATCTGCTGAAATCCGATGCCTCGGTTGATCTCGTGCATTTCACGATCCTTCGGCCGCCGGAAAAGCAGGACGGAACGCCGATCAACGAATTGTCGCTGATCGCTTTTCCGACACGCGAACTTTTCATCGACAAGATCAATGACTTCGATCTCATCATCTTCGATCGCTACCAGCACCGCGACGTGCTGCCGATCCTTTATTATGATTACATCGCCGAATATGTAGAAAATGGCGGCGCGCTGCTGATTGCCGCCGGCCCCGAATATGCGGGCGCGCAATCCATCGCCAACACGCCGCTCATGGCTGCCCTTCCCGCCATGCCGTCCGGCGAGGTCGTCGAACAGGGTTTCTACCCGCGCCTTACCGAGCAGGGCCAGCGTCATCCCGTTACCCGCGGGCTGGAAGGTTCTGCCCAGGAACCCCCGCGCTGGAGCCGCTGGTTCCGCCAGATCGGCGTCAGGAACATTCAGGGCGAAGCTGTCATGAAAGGTGCGGGTGACCAGCCTCTCCTCGTGCTGAACCGCAAGGGCGAAGGTCGCGTCGGCATGTTCCTGTCCGATCAGGGCTGGCTCTGGGCGCGCGGCTTTGAGGGCGGTGGCCCGCATGTGTCGCTTTACAGGCGGATCGCCCATTGGCTGATGAAAGAACCGGAGCTTGAAGAGGAACGCCTGACGGCTGAAGGCAGCGGCATGGTGTTAAGCGTGACGCGGCAAACGATGAGCGATGATCCGGGCGAGGCCAGCGTGATTTCGCCAACCGGCAAGCGCTTGCAGGTCCCCCTAAAATCCGAAAATCCCGGCCTGTTCACCGGCAGCATGGAAACAAACGAGATCGGCCTTTATCAGATCGCCAACGGCGATTTGACGGCGCTGGCCCATGTCGGCCCGATCAATGCGCCCGAATTTGCCGACGTGATCTCGACCTCTGAGCGTCTGGAACCGGTTGCGGAAAAGACCGGCGGCAGCGTCCGCCGCGTCGCAGATGCCTTGCCCAATATCCTCCCGGTCAACGCCCAGGGCTCGACAAGCGGCAATAACTGGATCGGGCTGCGCACGACGAATGACAGCGTGCTGCAATCCGTCAGCCGCACGCCGTTGTTTGGTGGGTTCTTCGGCCTCGCGCTGCTTTTGATGGCAATCGGCGCGATGTGGTATCGCGAAGGGCGTTAAAGCGGCCGCACGAAATAGCGCACGGTTTTCTTGCCGTCGTGAATGGCCGCTTGCCCGACTTCCTCGAAGCCGAGTGCCGCATGAAATGCATCGGAAGCCGGGTTTGGCGGCTCGGCATTCACCTCGCAGCAGATTCGCTCATGGCCGGCCTCACCTGCGCGCCTGAACAATTCCTCGTAAAGCAGCCGCGCCAGCCCGCGCCCACGCGCATTGGGCGAAACGACGATCCGGTCCACATACACAAAGCGCGGATAACGGGTCTTGAACCAAAGGAAATTCGGGCTTTGGTAATCACCCTCCTGGTCGAATGCCAGAAGAAGCGCGTCACCTTCCCCCACGCGCAAAGCGCAAAAAGCCTCATCGGCCATCCTGCGAAACTCCTGCTGCGTGAGAAACGACAATTCCTCCGCATGGTCATTATTGAGCGCTAGCAGCGCCTCGTCATTTTGTGGATCGATTGGCTCAATCGTCATGAACCGTCCTCATGTCCCCGCAG
The DNA here is from genome assembly GCA_023422735.1 of Pseudomonadota bacterium. Lineage (GTDB taxonomy): Bacteria > Pseudomonadota > Alphaproteobacteria > Rhizobiales > Rhizobiaceae > Tianweitania. The sequence goes on along the minus strand of JAFAGL010000120.1, from coordinate 444 downwards.
AAATCTGGCGGATCGCTTCGCTTGCGGTGATCGCCGCCGAAACAGACAGGTTAAGGCTGCGCGCGCCCGGCATCATCGGAATGGTCAGCCGCGCATCTGCCAGGGCGTGAACGCTTTCGGGCACGCCGGCTGATTCGCGACCGAACAGGATGATGTCATTGGGCGCAAAACTGAATTTCGTGTAGGGCGTCGCCCCCTTGGTGGTCAAAAGCAGCAACCGGCGATTTTCCGTTTTGCGAAACATCTCGAAAGCCTCGAAATCCGTGTGCCGGCGCAACGCCGCCATTTCGAGATAATCCATCCCCGCACGTTTCAGATTCTTGTCGGAAATATCAAAGCCGGTCGGCTCGATGATGTCGACGGCCACACCCAGGCACGCGCCAAGCCGCAGCACCGCGCCCGTGTTACCGGGGATTTCCGGCTGATAAAGGGCGATGCGTAGGT
>JAFAGL010000064.1 GCA_023422735.1 Pseudomonadota bacterium | reverse complement strand
ATTGGCGCTCCATTTGCGGCAGCTGGTGCGATAATGCAAAAAACACGCCCAGCAGATCGATTTCCAGCACGCGCCGCGCCTCATCTACGGGAATATTGGGCAATTTCACGTAGCTTTGGGCGATTCCCGCGTTGTTCAGCGCAATATCGAGACGACCGTAATGATCGACTGCGAGGCGGACGAGATCCTTTGAAAGCGTTTCCTCGCCGATGTCGCCAGCCAGAATCTGAGTTTCGCAATCAAGCGCGGATGCGAGCGCTTCCAGTGGCTCTGCCTGCATGTCGGACAAAACGAGGCGCGCGCCTTCCTCTGCAAAGCGCTCCGCAGCACGGCGCCCAAACCCTCCGGTGGCACCGGTAATCAGAACCGATCGTCCCTCAAAACGCTTCATGGTTTGGCTCTCATATTGATATCAAGCGTCGTCACGCGTGCGATCCGGCATTGCGAGCGTAAGCCAATAGGCTGTCAGCGCCGGCTTGATACTGCCTTCGAGCTCGACGGTCACATCATGGGCGATTTCTACAATGCCAGATGGCCGCCGCTTCAGCTTGTCGAGAATGAAGCGTCCACGAATACGCTGGCCAGTGCGAACCGGAGTGATGAACCGCACCTTGTCAAACCCGAAATTCACGCCTGAAGCTGTATTTTCCAAGACAGGAACTGCCTCGAAAGTCATGGCTGACAAGAGGGAAAGCGACAGGAAGCCATGCGCGATGGTGCCGCCATAAGGCGTTTCCTCCGCAGCGCGTTTCGGATCAGTGTGAATGAACTGGTGATCGTCCGTCGCATCTGCAAACTGATCGATCATAGTTTGCGTGACTTCACGCCAAGCCGACGATCCGACCTCCATGCCAACAAGCGCCGTTGCTTCTTCAAACGAGATGAATTTCATTGTCACGCTGTTCGACTCCGCAAGGGCTCAATCCAATGATCCATGCGGGATGTGCCTTGAAGGGTCAAGCATGCCCAAAGCTTGTCCTGAAGGCCACAAGTTCATTCTGCCGGAAGTAAATCTTGTGCAGCCTTTGCACGATCAGACTTTGACGCAGCCTGAAGTTCGCGATCAAGACGTGCAGCCTCTTCCGCCTTTGGTGTCACAAAACGACCTAACAGAAGATAGGCGACAGGCGTGATGTAAAGCGTGGCGATCGTGGACAGACCAAGCCCACCAACGATAACCCACCCAAGCGCAATGCGCGCCTCTGCCCCTGCACCAGAAGCCATGACCAGCGGCACGCCACCGACGATGGTGCAAAGCATCGTCATCATAACGGGACGAAGGCGGATATTGGAAGCCTCTTCGATCGCTTCACGAACAGGCAAGCCGCGATCGCGCAACTGATTGGCGAACTCGACAATCAAAATACCATTCTTGGCCATGATCCCGACCAGAAGCACCAGTCCGATCTGGCTGTAAACGTTGAGGCTTGTTCCCGTTAAAAGCATAGCGACGACAGCACAGGCCAGTCCGAGTGGAACTGTCATCATGATGATGATCGCGCTCACGAAGCTTTCAAACTGTGCGGCCAGAACGAGAAGCACGATGACCAAAGCGAAACCGAAAATGGTCAACATGCCGCTGGACGTTTCGTCAAGCGTCGCAGCTTCGGCCAGTGGAACGAGACGACTGCCGGGTGGCATATGCTTTGCGGCCATTGTTTGCGCTTGGGCGTAGGCATCGCCGAGCGCCAGATCAGAGGCAAGATTGCTTGTGATGGCAACTGCGCGGAGTTGTTGTTCTCGCGCAAGCGATGGCGGAACCGCGCGCTCTTCCAGCGTTGCGATACTCGACATCGGCACAAAACGGCCGTCTGAAGTCTTCAGAAAGATGTTTTCAAGATCTGTCGGGTCATTGACAGGATTCGAGGTCGACACAAGTTTGACGTCGAAAGCCCGGTCCCCGATGAATACCGATCCGATTTCGCGACCATCAAGCATTGCCTGCATGGCGGCTGCGAGGCCATTGATCGGTATGCCTAGATCGGATGCACGGTCGCGGTTTATCGAAACAAAAAGCTGTGGCTGGGTTGCCTCATTCGAGAGACGCGGCTGTTGGAAGCCGGGTGTGGTTTCCAGATCACGAATGGTCGCTTCAGCAGCCGCAGTCAACTTGCCGTAATCATTGCCGGCAATAGCGAACTGCAAACCGCTTCCTGCCCCTCGAATGCCAAGGCTATTGGGCTGAAACGCAAATGCGCGAACGCCATAGACGTCTCGAATACGATGCTGAATGTCATCCAGAATGTCTTGTTGGCTCCGCTCACGCTCCGACCAAGGCGCAAGCGACATGACCATGAAGCCGCTGTTGTAGTTTCCACGCGAGCCTGCAATCGAATAAATCGAACGGACTTCACCGCTTTCGCGCAAAGGGGTTAGGCGATTTTCAATCGCGCGCATTTGCTGGCCCATATATTCTAGGCTGACACCCTGCGGTGCCTGGACCCGGATGAAGGCCTGAGAGCGATCTTCCGTAGGGGTCAGCTCGGAGCGGATGGTACTGAATGCGATGCCTGCAACCGCAGCGAACATAACAGCCAGCAAAACTGCGATAAGCGGCGCGTTCAATGCTGCATGCAACGTGCGCTTGTAAAATGCAGACAAAAGACCGCCGATGCGGCCAAGCAGACCGGTGTGCTCATGCTCAACGTAGCTGCCCAGCATGCGTGAGGCCAGCATTGGACACAGAGACAAAGCGACGACGGCCGATAGAATGACCGCCAAGGCGAGCACGAAACCGAATTCGCGAAACAGACCCCCCGTTTGTCCTGGCAAAAACGACAACGGCACAAAGACTGCGATCAATGTTGCAGTCGTTGCGATGACCGCGAAAAAAACCTCCTGCGTACCCAAAACAGCGGCCGCCCGTGGGCCGAGGCCCATGTTGCGTCGGCGGACGATGTTCTCAAGCACAACGATCGCGTCGTCGACCACCAACCCGGTTGCCAAAACCAGTGCAAGAAGGGTTAGGATATTGAGTGAGAACCCGGCAAGATAAATGCCGGCGATCGTGCCAATCAACGCCACCGGCAAAGCCACGGCTGGGATTATGGTGGCTCGGATATCAAGCAGGAACGCAAAAATGATGATGAGAACAACCGTGGCAGAAATGCCAAGCGCAATTTCAACTTCGTGAATCGCACCATCGACGAAAGTGGCATCGTCGCTGGTAATGAAGATATCCATGCCTTGCGGCAAGTTTTCTTTGATCTGAGCGACGGCCTCATTCACCCCTTGAGAGATATCCAGCGTGTTTGATTGAGCTTGCCGAATAATCCCCAGTCCGACACCTGTCATTCCATTGGCGCGCAACTGTGATTGTCCAATATCGGGACCAAGTGTCACCGTTGCGATATCGCCGAGCCGAGTCCGGCCGTTGATGACGATAGCTTCGAAGGCTTCCGGGGTTGTCAACGAAGCGGTGGCGCGGACAATGAGGTTCTGGTTGTTGCTGGAAAGAGCGCCGGCCGGCGCATCAAACGCCATTGAACTCAAGGCATTGGTGATGTCAGCGACAGTCATACCGAGGCTTGCGAGCTTCGCTTGGTCGAGATCGATGCGGAAGATCTTTTCTCGATCACCGTAAACCTGAACGTCCGCGACCCCGGGGACGGATGCAAGTGCGTCGACGACTTCATCATCAACGAGCACGGTTACGTCCTCGATTGATAACGTGTCGGATGTGACCGCCAAGCGCATCACTGCCTCGGCATTGGCATCAGCCTTCACGACGGTGGGCGCATCGGGAAGGTCATCTGGGAGCTGATTTATGACACGGCTGACAGCATCTCGCATGTCAGAAGCGGCGATATCGAGGTCCACGCCATCGTTGAACTCGACAGTAACCCGGCTGCGGCCGAAGGACGACGAGGAGGAGATCGACTTGACGCCGGATACACGGGCGATCCCACCCTCGACAATCGCGGTGATTTCGCGATCGATCGTCTCGGCTGCCGCCCCGGTGTAGTTGGTGTTGACCGTAATGACGGGGCGATCGACATCGGGCAGTTCACGTATATCAATGCCGAAAAAGGCTGCCAGACCTGCAACGACAATCAGAACATTCAGCACCAGAGCAAGAATAGGACGTCTGATAAACAGGGCAGTAGAGCCCGTCGGAATTGGTGCAGACGCGGTGTTGTTTTCGGGATCACTCATTCAGGGTCAGCCGTCATTGTCTGGCATCTGCTTAATGGCAACCGGCGCCGCGCGATTGCGATTGGCCAATTGCACCGAAGCGCCTTCCCGCAAGGCCTGCAAACCTTCAGTGATAATAGGTCTTCCATCGGGAATATCGGCTTCTACCAAAACTGCATCTGTGTTGCGCTGGATGATCCGGACTGGGACGCGTTCTGCCTTGTTGTCACGCACCTGCCACACGAAGGCGCCGTCCGTATTCCATTGAATCGCGAGAGGATCGACTGCGGGAAAAGTATCCCCGGGAAACGCCATGCTGACCTCGAATGACATCCCGGGACGCAAAAGATCTTTCGGGTTGGCAAGTTTTGCTTGCACCCGCATCGTTCGGCTTGCCGCGTCCAGTCGGCTATCGAGCGCGCTCACCTTTCCCTCGAAGACAAGGTCGGGTTTTGCGACCAGAGTGGCTCTGACTGATGCACCTACTTTCACCGCACCGGAAAACCGTTCGGCAACCCAAAAATCCACCAAGATTTCGGCGCGATCGTCCAAAGTGACGATTTGCGTTTGTGGAGAAACATAATCGCCGATCTCGACTGGAAAGATGCCAGCAATGCCGGGAATGGGAGCGGTGATTGAGCGTCGACTGAAATTCAATTCGCTTTGTTCGAGCTCAAGGCGTGCATTATCCACGGCGAGCTTTGCTTCGGTTTGGGCGACTGCTGCGATCGTATTCGAACTGCGCAACGCATTGGAGCGATCCAAAGCAGCTTGTGCATTCTCTAAGGCGATCTTGGCGCGCTCAACCGCAATCCGCTCTGCATCTGAATCAAGACGCGCGATTACGTCGCCCGCCTTTACCTGTTCGCCGGAGGATGTTGCGATCTCCACGATCTGACCTGACACCAGAGGCGTGACGGCAACAGAGCGAACCGCCTTGCCGGTACCTATCGCAGACAGTCGGTCATTGATCGTTGCGCGAGTTGCAGGAGGCGCGACTACGGTTGAAACGCGTTCCGCATCGGGACCGTGACTGGAAGGCCCAGTATGTTGTCCGCGATTTTCCTGCCTGGAAGCTGGTTCTGCCAAGCCCAGGCGTGCCATCGTCTCCCTCGGCCCAGAAACGAAATTAAACCAAGCGAGGGCGGCAATAGCCACAAGGACCAGGCCGAGGCCAAGCTGCTTCCAAACTGCCATTGAAGTCTCCAGCTCGCATAATGAGCGACGCAGATGCGGATAATATCGATGCGTAGAGCCCGGAGGTTCATCGTTTCGATAGCATGTCGCTTTTAATGCCACGTATGTTCGTGCCTTTGTATTAAAATTCGGCAATCTTGTGCTGGTTCATATGACGCCTTCGTGATCGAAGCAGTGATTGCGAGCCTCGCTAGCTGGACGAACGCTTTGGTTTGTCCTGACCTTTGCGCTTTTTCATGCTGAGCTTTAGGGATGGTCACGAAAAGAGTTATCGATGTTCTTATGTGTCTCCCGCTACATGCTGTCTGGCCTGCCTTCCGTTGAGGTTTCAGGTCAGTGAGCAACGCCGTTTTTCTGGCTGTTCTGGCGGCCGCCGCTATGCATGCTTCATGGAATGCGATGGTCAAGATCAATCTTGACCGCTTTGTTTCCGTGACATTGATGAGCGGCGGAATGGGCGTCATGGCGTTGATGTTCACGCCGTTCCTGCCTTTTCCCGCGCTTCATGTTTGGCCGTTCATTCTGACCTCGGCTGCATTTCAGCAAGGCTACAAGCTTTCATTGATCAAAGCGTATGGGGCAGGTGATCTAGCTCAAGTCTATCCGCTCGCCCGCGGAAGCGCGCCGCTTTTAACAACTATTGGCGCCATCTTCTTGATTGGTGAGTATCCTGGAAACTGGGCAATCGTAGGCATCGCTTTGCTTGGTTGTGGCACGGCGTTGATGTCGCTTCGAGGCGGAGGCATTGAAAAGCTCAACCGTGAAGCGATCTTTTATGCTTTAGCAACGTCCGTCTTCATCGCCTGCTATACTTTGGCCGATGGGAATGGCGTGCGCGCTGCGGTCTCGCCCTTCTCCTACGCTGCTT
>JAFAGL010000032.1 GCA_023422735.1 Pseudomonadota bacterium | reverse complement strand
GCTGACTTGTCGCGCTTTTCCGAAGCAGAGGCCGATGTCGCCGTTCGCATGATCCATGCCTGCGGAGTTGTTGAATCTGCTCAGTTTTTTGAATTTTCACCGACCTTTGTGTCCGCCGCCCGAGCAGCGCTTCAGGCTGGCGCAGCTATTCTTTGCGATGCGGAAATGGTTGCGCATGGCGTCACCCGCGCTCGTTTGCCGGCCACAAATCCGGTTATCTGCACGCTACGAGATCCGCGTACACCGGAACTGGCGAGAGACCTCGGCAATACCCGCTCGGCTGCTGCCCTTGAACTCTGGCGTCCACAGCTTGAAGGCGCGGTTGTCGCCATTGGAAATGCCCCGACAGCTTTGTTCTATCTCCTTGATATGATTGAGGCAGGCGCGCCAAAACCGGCTGCCATTATCGGCATGCCCGTGGGCTTCGTCGGTGCGAGGGAGTCGAAAGATGCGTTGGCGGAAAGCAAGCTTGGCATCCCATTTGCTGTCGTGCGGGGCCGGATGGGTGGTAGCGCGATGACCGCCGCCGCCGTCAACGCGCTCGCGAGGCCGGGTTTATGAGTGTCGGCAAGCTGATCGGTCTTGGAACGGGACCGGGTGACCCCGAACTTCTGACATTGAAGGCCGCGCGCTATCTGGCAAGCGCCGATGTCGTGGCGCATTTCGCCAAGCGCGGTAATGCCGGAAATGCTCGCAAAATCGTTGAAGCGCATCTGCGGCCAGAAGCGATCGAACTACCACTGCTTTATCCGGTCACGACAGAAATTGAGAAAGATCACGGGGATTATATCTCTGCAATCAACGGTTTCTACGAAGAAGCTGCTGACCAGGTTGAAGCGCATTTGCGGGCAGGGCGCACGGTTGTTGTGCTGTCTGAGGGCGATCCACTCTTTTACGGTTCCTATATGCATTTGCATGTTCGGCTCGCCCATCGTTTCCCGACAGAGGTGGTGCCGGGCGTCACGGCGATGTCCGGCTGCTGGTCCGCCACAGGCGTCCCGATCGTGCAGGGCGACGATATTTTGAGCGTTTTGCCCGGCACGTTGGCCGAAGATGTTCTGGCGCGCCGCCTTGGTGATACCCAAGCCGCGGTCATCATGAAGGTTGGCCGCAACCTGCCCAAAATCCGCCGCGCCCTTGCCATGGCTGGCAAGCTCGACGCCGCGATCTATGTGGAGCGTGGCACGATGGCCAGCATGGCGATCACTCCTCTCGCCGAAAAGGCCGACGACATCGCGCCATATTTCTCCATCGTTCTTGTTCCCGGCTGGGCCGCAAAACCTGGCGAGAACCTGACTGCGGCGTTGCAGATGGCTGGGGATTTTGCATGAGCGGACGCCTTACAGTGATTGGCACCGGCCCTGGAAATCCTGATCAGATGACGCCGCAAGCGCGGGCGGCAATCGAAGCTGCCAGCGATTTTTTCGGCTACAAACCCTATCTCGAACGCCTTCAGGTCCGCCCCGACCAGACCCTCCACGCCTCTGATAACCGTAAGGAGCTGGATCGCGCCAAGGCGGCCCTCGATCTTGCCGTGTCGGGCAAACACGTCGCTGTGATTTCTGGCGGCGATGCCGGTGTTTTTGCTATGGCCGCCGCAATGTGCGAGGCAATCGAGCACGGCCCGAATGCGTGGCGCGACCTCGAATTCTTCGTTGTGCCGGGCGTGACGGCCATGCTCGCCGTCGCTGCCCGCGTGGGCGCCCCGCTTGGCCATGATTTCTGCACGATGTCGCTTTCGGACAATCTGAAGCCGTGGGAACTCATCGAAAATCGGCTGCGCGCAGCCGCTTCCGCGGGTTTCGTGATTGCCCTTTACAATCCGATTTCCAAGGCGCGTCCGCATCAACTTGGACAGGCATTCGAGATCCTGCGCAGCATTCTTCCGGCAACTGTCCCTGTTGTGTTCGGCCGCGCCGCTGGCCGGCCTGACGAGCACATGCGCATCGTGCCGCTGGGTGAAGCTGATCCTGCAATGGCTGACATGGCGACCTGCATTCTCATCGGCTCGCCGGAAACGCGGCTGATCGAACGTTCCGGCCGCGAACCGCTTGTTTATTCGCCGCGCTCCGTGAAGGCAGCGACATGAGAATCGATCCAGTCCTCGATGGCTGCGATGCTGATGACTGTCTGTGCGCCGGACGGGCAGGGACGCTTGACCATGATGACCGGCAGGCCAAGCCTGCGCGCGGCATGGATCTTGCCAAAGGTCGCGGCGCCGCCGCTGTTCTTGCTGACGATGATTTCCACGCCGTGGGCGCGCATCAACGCTTCTTCCGCCTGCGCGTGAAACGGGCCGCGATCGAGAATGATGCTCGAATTCGGCAAGACAATATCCGCCGGATCGACACTGCGGACCAGATAGCGGTGCTGCGGGTGGCCGGTAAAAGGCGCGAGTTCCTGCCGTCCAATGGTCAGAAACACGGTTTTCGCCTCAGCGCCAAGCGTTTCCGCCGCGCTTGCGACATCATCCACTTCGATCCAGCGATCACCCTCGGCTTTCGACCAAGCCGGGCGCTCAAACGCGATCAGCGGCGTTTCATTGATCTGCGCCGCCGCGACAGCGTTCGTGCTGATTTGTGCGGCAAAGGGATGCGTCATATCGATCAGAAGATCGATATATTCGGCGCGCATATAGGTCGCCAGCCCTTCAACCCCGCCGAAGCCGCCCACCCGCGTTCTGACAGCCTGAGGCAGCGGCGATTTTGTGCGGCCAGCCAGCGAAAGCGTGATGCGCAGATCGTTGCGCACGCTCAGACGCTCGGCCAATCGCCGCGCGTCGCCAGTTCCGCCAAGGATCAAAAGGTGTGGTTTGCCCATGCCGTTTCTTAAAGTGCCAAACGAGCCGGCAACAGAGGCTTGGCTGACGATTATTGGCCTGGGCGAGGATGGCATCGCCGGTCTGTCGCCACGAGCCATGCAAGCCATCAAGACAGCCGCTGTTGTGAGGGGCGGTCGTCGCCACCTCAGTCTTGTCGCCGAAATCATGGAGGGCAAGGCGCAAGCCTGGCCCGAACCGTTCGATGCAACCATGGCGGATCTTCTTGCCTTGCGGGGCCAGGATGTCTGCGTGCTTGCTTCCGGCGATCCCTTTCATTTTGGCGTCGGCGCTACAATCTCGCGCCTGGTCGATGCGTCGGAAATCGAGACAATTCCTGCGCCTTCTTCTTTCAGCCTTGCTGCGGCGGCCTTGGGCTGGCCTTTGCAGGAAGTGGAAATCGTATCGCTGCATGGACGGCCCATCGATCTCATTCGCCCTCTGCTGCATCCCGGTCGTCGTATTCTTGCTTTGACGTCAGATGGCAGTGCTCCCGGCACAATTGCGGCCCTGTTGGCTCAAGCGGGCTTTGGCGCTTCGCGCCTTCATGTGCTGGAAGCGTTGGGCGGGTCTGATCAGCGGGTCACATCGTGGTCGGCGGGCGAAACGCTTCCCGGTTTCGACCCGCTCAACATTCTTGCCATAGAAGTGGCTGCGCAGGAGCACGCGCGTGTCCTGCCCCTCGGCTTTGGTCTGGCTGACGATTTATTTGAACATGACGGACAGATCACCAAGCGCGCAATTCGCGCCGTGACCCTGTCGGCGCTTGCCCCGCGCCGCGGAGAACTGCTCTGGGATATCGGGGCGGGCTCCGGTTCGGTTGCCGTTGAGTGGATGCTGGCGCATCCGTCCATGCGGGCGATTGCGGTCGAACATGAGCCGGATCGGGTCGCCCGCATTCGGCGCAATGCTGGGCGCTTCGGTGTTCCGGGTTTGAAACTGGTGGAAGGTCGCGCGCCAGCGGTATTGGAAGAACTCCCGCCACCTGATGCGATCTTTGTCGGCGGTGGAGGATCGGATGCTGGCACCATGGATGGCGTGATTGCGGCGCTCAAGCCCGGCGGTCGACTGGTAGCAAACAGCGTCACGCTGGAAATGGAAGCAGTTCTGCTTTCACTGCATGCAAGGCTTGGCGGCGAACTTAACCAGCTTTCCGTTTCGCGGGCGTCGCCGATCGGCAACATGAAAGGCTGGCGTCCTTCTATGCCTGTGGTCCAGTGGTCATGGGTGAAGCCATGATGGTGGCTGGCCTTGGCTGCATGAGCGGCGCCCGTGCGATGGTTGTTCTTGCCGCGCTGGATACAGTGCTGGAGGTGCACGACATCCAGCGTGAAGATCTCGCTTTTCTGGCCACCGTGCCGGGTAAGCG
>JAFAGL010000307.1 GCA_023422735.1 Pseudomonadota bacterium | reverse complement strand
TCGAAACAGGCTCTTCACCCGAGGATTGGACGTCGAATTCGGATGCGCGCGGCAGGCCGTAAGCAGAGGTCGGCGTTTCCTGGGCAGGTGAAGCAGCAGCAGTCTCGGGTTCGACCGCCGGTTCGTTCTGAACCGAAGGAACAGGTTCCTCCGGCTCGAAACGTGGCGCATCATCTGCCTGGATTTTTGCAACATCCGGCTCGGGATGCGGACCGGCAGGCACCACCGGTTCTGGTTCGGGCTCTGGCTCTGGCTCTGGCGAAAACGCCTGCGCTACCGTCGAGGGCTGCTCAGCTTCGAAATAAGGATCACCGACCGGCGCTCCCTCAGCCTGGTAGTTTTCAAAGAAACTGTCGAGTTCGTCGATTTCTTCGGCGGGCGGAGCATAGCTTTGCTCCACCGCCTCGATTGCCGTTTCGATGGCCTGCCGCTGCCGTTCGGCCACCGCCGCAGGTGGCGGCGGGTTCAGCGCGGCCAGCTTGGCGTCGATAGTCGCGCGCGCCTTCGCATAGACCTTGGCGCGTACTTCCGGCGTATTCTCGTTCAGCCCCTCGATGGTCTTTTTAAGGACCGCGACGAAATCGGCCATTCGGCTTTATACCTTCCTTGTGCGGCGCAGCCGGTCCAGTCGACCGACCCGCGCAACGCGAAATTAATCTTGAAACGGGTCCGTCACAAGGATCGTATCGTCCCGTTCCGGACTGGTCGACAGCAAGGCCACCGGTGCGCCGATCAGTTCCTCGATATAACGCACATATTTGACTGCCTGCGCGGGCAGATCATTCCAGCTTCGCGCGCCCCGGGTCGTGCCCTTCCAGCCTTCGAGAACCTCGAAGATCGGCTCGACACGCGCTTGCGCGCCTTGGCTTGCTGGCAGGTAGTCGATCACTTCGCCATCCAGGCGATAGCCTGTGCAGACCTTGATCTCGTCCAAACCGTCGAGCACATCGAGCTTGGTCAACGCGATACCGTCGATTCCGTTCACTGCAACGGCCTGGCGCACGAGAACCGCGTCAAACCAGCCGCACCGACGTTTACGCCCGGTAACTGTGCCGAATTCATGGCCGCGTTCCCCAAGGAACTGCCCAACCTCATTGTCCTGTTCGCTCGGAAACGGTCCTTCGCCGACGCGGGTCGTATAGGCTTTGGTAATCCCCAGCACATAACCGATCGTGCCCGGCCCGACACCCGAACCTGCAGCGGCCTGCCCCGCCACCGTGTTCGACGACGTCACGAAGGGATAGGTGCCATGGTCGATATCGAGCAGCGTGCCCTGCGCGCCTTCAAACAGAATGCGTTCACCGTCGCGACGCTTCTGGTCGAGAATCTTCCAAACGCGATCCATGTAAGGCAGGATCTGGTCAGCGACCGAGGTCACTTCCTCTAAAAGCGCATCATACGAGACTTCGGCATGACCGAGACCACGACGCAGCGCATTGTGATGCGTCAGCAGGCGGTCGAGCTTGGCCGGCAGCGTGTCGGGATCGGCCAGATCCATGACGCGAATTGCACGGCGTCCGACCTTATCCTCGTAAGCCGGTCCGATACCGCGACGCGTGGTACCGATCTTCGTGCCAGAATTCGAGGCGGCATCCTCCCGGAACCCGTCAAGCTCGCGATGCAGCGACAGGATCAGCGGGGTGTTTTCGGCGATCTTGAGACGGTCCGGACCGATGTCGATACCAAGGTCACGGATACGCTGAAGCTCGGCAACGAACGCGTGGGGCTCGAAAACCACGCCGCTGCCGATCACCGAAAGCTTGCCGGGGCGAACAACCCCCGAAGGCAAGAGCGACAGCTTGTAAACTTTGCCGTCGACAACCAGCGTATGACCGGCATTGTGACCGCCTTGGAAACGAACGACGACGTCCGCGCGCTCCGACAGCCAGTCGACGATCTTGCCCTTGCCTTCATCGCCCCATTGTGAGCCGACGACCACTACATTGGCCATGATGAATTCCGTGCACCTTGTTAGTGCGGCCAAGCCGCAAACAGTTGAAAAGACGGTGCCTCTATAACGTCTGGATCTGCATTGCGCGACCCTTCAATGCAGTTTTGCCCGTTCTCAGGCACAATAAACGCAAGCTCGTGCCACTTTACTTGGCAAACCAACACACGGTACTCCCTTCCCGCTATCGGGAGGGCACGATGCGAAATACTGCGTATCTTCTTCTGGCCCTGGCAACCTTGTTCTGGGCGGGAAATTCCGTGGCCGGAAAGCTGGCCGTGGGGCATGTTTCGCCCATGGTCCTGGTCACGGTTCGCTGGTCAGCGGTACTTGGCATCTTGTTGATAACCTCGCGGCGCTTTCTTGCGCGCGACTGGCAACAGATCAAAGCGCGCCGGATCTATCTTTTGTCGATGGGCGCATTTGGGTTCACGCTGTTCAGCGTCGCGCTTTACTATGCGCTGCAGCTGACCACGGCCATCAATACCAGCATTCTTCAGGGCGGCGTACCGCTCATTGTGTTCGTTGCCAGCTTCCTGCTGTTTGGAAGCCGTGTCACGTTCCAGCAGGTACTCGGCTTCACACTATCCTTCGTGGGCGTCATGGTGATCGCGCTTCAAGGCAGCTGGACCAATCTGGTGACGCTGAACGTCAATCTCGGCGATGCCATGATGGTGGTCGCGATCGTCGCCTACGGAATCTACACCGCCGCGTTGCGTTCCAAGCCGCCCATTCATTGGACAAGCCTGATGGCAATGCTTTGCCTGGGTGCGAGCCTGTTCGCGCTGCCTTTTCTTGCGGTGGAAGCCGCTGCCGGTGCAACAATGCTACCGGATGCACGCGGTTGGGCGATTATCGCCTTTGTGGTGATTTTCCCTTCGCTGTTGTCGCAGGTCTTTTATATCCGTGCCGTGGAACTCATCAGTTCCAATCGCGCCGGCCTGTTCATGAACCTTCTGCCTTTATGGGGAGCACTTCTGGCCGTCACTTTGCTGGGCGAAGAATTTCACATCTACCATGCCGCAGCGCTGGCCATGATCTTGTCCGGCATTCTGATCGCAGAACGATGGTCAGCAACACGGACTTGAAATCACCTCGATGATATCATTATCTGTTTGAGTGATATCACCGGGAATAATCCATGGCCCAGCTTCTGATTCGCCGCCTTGATGACGATGTGAAAGAACGGTTGCGCGACCGCGCCAAGGCGCATGGGGTCAGCATGGAAGAGGAAGCGCGTACCATTCTGGCTAATCAGCTTGCCGCGAAAGAGCAGCGAGAGGCCGGAGGTCTTGGCACCAAGATCGCGGATTTGTTCAGGCACATCGATTGGGAAGGCGAGGAATTGCCTCAAATTCCGAGAGAACCTCTCAAGCCGTTCAGCTTTGACGAATGATCGTTCTCAACACGAACATTGTTTCGGCTTTGATGAAGCCACTCGATAATCCGCATGTTCCGGCTTGGCTCAACCAGTGGCCGGAGGGAGAAATTCGAACCACATCCATAACTATCATGGAAATCAGTTACGGTATCGAACGTCTGCCGTTCGGGCGAAAGCGGCATGAGCTATCAGAAAGCTTCTACATGCTGCGCCATCAATATCTGAAAGAAATTCTCGCTTTCGATCAGGCGGCCGCCAGTTTTACCTCGACCATTTTGGCAAATGCGCATTCGGCGGGGCGTAATCTGGATATTCCCGACACACAGATCGCCGGAATTGCTTTGGCGCATGACGCAACGCTCGCGACGCGCAACGTCAAGGATCTCGAAGGTCTTGGCGTCAGGCTCGTCAACCCCTGGGGCTGACGAGCCACACAATCTAATTGTCTCAGGCAGCCGCCACGTCGAAAGACAGCGGCTTGGCCGACTGGATCGCGTTCAGATCGCGTAATTCCTTGAGCACAGCTTCGGGGAATGGCGCATCGAGATAAAGCAGCGCGATCGCGTCGCCGCCCGCATGATCGCGGCCAAGCTGGAAATTCGCGATATTGACGCCATTCTTGCCGCAAACGCCGCCAAGAATACCGATCATGCCGGGCTGATCCGCATTGGTGGTGTAAAGCATGTGCTGCCCGACTTCGGCGTCCAGATTGATGCCCTTGATCTGGATGAAACGCGGCTTTCCGTCAGAAAAGCAGGTGCCGGCGATCGAGCGCGTCATCTTCTCGGTGGTGACGGTCAGCTTGATGTAGCCGTCGAACACGCCCGACTTGTCGCGCTTGACTTCGGAAACGATGATGCCGCGCTCCTTCACCATGATCGGTGCGGAAACCATGTTCACATCGGCAACCTGCGGACGGATCAAACCGGCAAGCGCTGCCGAGATCAGCGCGCGCGTGTTCATCGTCGCAGTTGACCCGTCGAACAGGATTTCCACTTCCTTGATCGGGTCTTCGGTCACCTGACCGACGAAAGCGCCGAGCACTTCCGCGAGCTTGACGAAGGGCTTCAAGCGCGGCGCTTCTTCAGCGGTAATCGACGGCATGTTGATCGCGTTGGTGACCGCGCCCTTGATCAGGTAATCGGCCATCTGCTCTGCCACCTGCAGCGCGACATTTTCCTGCGCTTCCGAAGTCGATGCGCCCAGATGCGGCGTCGCGACGACATTTTCCATGCCGAACAGCGCGTTTTCCGTTGCCGGCTCGCTTTCGAAAACGTCGACGGCAGCTCCGGCGACCTTGCCGCTCTTCAGCGCGTCCACCAGATCAGCTTCGACAATCAGGCCGCCGCGCGCGCAGTTGATGATGCGGACGCCATCCTTCATCTTGGCGAAGGCTTCGGCATTGATGATGCCCTTGGTCTTGTCCGTCATCGGCGTATGCAGGGTGATGAAGTCCGCACGCTTCAAAAGCTCGTCCAGTTCAACCTTTTCGACGCCCAGTTCCTCAGCGCGCTGTTCCGAAAGGAACGGGTCGAACGCGATCACACGCATCTTCAGGCCAACGCCGCGCGTCGCGACGATGGAGCCGATATTGCCACAACCGACGACGCCCAGCGTCTTGTTGGTGATTTCGACGCCCATGAAGCGGTTCTTTTCCCATTTGCCGGCATGGGTCGAAGCATTGGCTTCCGGCAACTGGCGGGCCAGCGCAAACATCAAGGCAACGGCATGCTCCGCGGTCGTGATCGAATTGCCGAATGGCGTATTCATCACGATGATGCCTTTGCGACTGGCTGCCGGAATATCGACATTGTCGACACCGATGCCGGCGCGACCGACGACTTTCAGCCGGGTCGCAGCCTCGATCAGTTTTTCGGTCACTTTCGTGGCCGAGCGGATGGCCAGCCCATCATATTGGTCGATGACGGAAAGGAGCTTTTCCTTGTCCTTGCCGAGATCGGGCAAATAATCGACTTCAACGCCGCGATCCTTGAAGATCTGGACGGCGGTGGGGGAAAGCTTGTCGGAAACGAGAACGCGAGGTGCCATTGCACTGTCCTTCATCATTGCCCGCATTTTCGCCGATGCGAAACGCAGGCTGAAACATCAAATCGGGGAAATCGGAGCAGCTTGCCCACTGCTCCTCAGGGAAGTTCAGGCCGCAGTCTTCAGCTGCGCCTTCTGGTTCGCAAAGGCCCAGTCGAGCCAGGGCAGAAGCGCTTCGATGTCAGCGGTTTCCACCGTCGCACCGCACCAGATGCGCAGGCCGGGAGGCGCATCGCGATAAGCGCCGATATCGAGCGCCACGCCTTCTTTTTCGAGCGCCGAAACCAGCCCCTTGGCGAAAGCCGCCTTGCCATCGGCATCAAGGGCTTCCACTTCGGCATCGGTGATCTGCAAGCAGACAGAGGTGTTGGAGCGCGTGTCCGGAGCCACTGCCAGATTGCCAAGCCACTCCCTTTTTTCCACGAAGGCGTTCAGCGCTGCGGCATTGGCATCGGCGCGTGCGATAAGGCCGTCCAGACCGCCAACCGACTTCGCCCAGTTCAGCGCATCGAGATAATCCTCGACGCAGAGCATGGAGGGGGTGTTGATCGTTTCGCCCTTGAAGATACCTTCGATCAGCTTGCCGCCCGAGGTCAGACGGAAGATCTTCGGCAGCGGCCAGGCCGGCTTATAAGTCTGGAGCCGCTCGACAGCGCGTGGGCTCAGGATGAGCATGCCATGACCGCCCTCGCCGCCGAGCACCTTCTGCCATGAGAAGGTCACGACATCGAGCTTTGCGAAATCGAGCCGCTGCGCAAACGCCGCCGAGGTGGCGTCGCAGATTGTCAGGCCCTGACGGTCGGCGGGGATGAAATCCGCATTTGGAACACGCACGCCGGAGGTGGTGCCATTCCAGGTGAAAACGACATCACGGTTGAAATCGACCTGCGCCAGATCCGGCAGCTCGCCATAGGCAGCATCGATCGTGCGCACATCTTCGAGCTTCAGCTGCTTGACGACATCCGTCACCCAGCCCGAACCGAAGCTTTCCCAGGCGACCATATCGACACCGCGTTCGCCGAGCAGTGACCACAGCGCCATTTCCACGGAGCCCGTGTCGGAAGCCGGCACGATGCCGATGCGATAATCCGCAGGAACCTGCAGGACGTCACGCGTCAGGTCGATCGCTTCCTGAAGTTTTGATTTGCCGACCTTGGCGCGGTGCGAGCGGCCGAGTGCGGCATCGCTTAAAGCCTGAAGCGACCAGCCGGGTCGCTTGGCGCAAGGTCCAGAAGAGAATTGGGGGTTGGCCGGGCGCAATGCCGGCTTCTGCAGAAACGTCATGTGGTCTATCCTTCCAGATAGGTAGCACCTCGTTGGGGAGGCGTGGCCCACAGACGCGTTTAGTGGCGAGTCTTCTTGCCGTCAAGAACAAAGCGCATGTCGTATACAGGCCATGCGCTTGAATGGTCTCAGCAAAAAAGCTCGTGAAGGATTACCACAGATCGAAGCGCAACCCGATCTTGACCTGGTGCTGGTCGAACCCGGTTTCGCGCAGATCACCGCTCGAAGCGTTGAAATGCGTGATGTCGGGCGCATTCAGATATTGATAGCCGAAATCGACCGACATCCGATCATTCACACGGTACGCGAGACCGGCATTCAACGTATAAGCGAATTCGAACTGATTGTCGCTGAACCCGGCAGGAAAGCCCAATGCGCCACTGGTGCTGTTATCGGCATAAACAAAGCCCGCACCTGCGCCAAGATAGGGCGTGACACCCATCACGGTGCCCAGATCAACGTAACCGGTGGCAAAGCCATACCCCATGACCGACTTTGCTTCGCCCGAAATCCCGGCAAGGTCTGCCTGAACCTTTTCCCGTTGCAGAAAGCCGCCAGTCAGATCGGCGCGAAGCATGTCGGTGAACTGATAGCCGATGCCGAGCCCGCCGGACACGAAAGTCAGATCCTCGTCGTAACTGGCGCCTGGCAGAACGACCGAGCCGCCATCAGCTCCGTTGGAAAAGATGGCTCCGACATCCCCGCGAACATACCAGCGCGAAGCATGCGGAGAAATGACGACTTCCTGAACATCTTCCAGAACAATCGGCGCATCATCCGCCGCGAATGCCGGCCCGCACAAAAGGGTGACGGCGGCAGCCGCCATCGAGCGAAAAAGAACCATTTTGATATCCAGTCATCCCCGCGAAGCACGTTTTGCATGTGCTTCGTCCGTGACCAGACCATTAACCAGAGTGGTTAATGACGGGTTAATGCTAACCAGTCAGTAACCATAACTTCCGCACCTCTTGAAACAAAAACGCCCGGCACATCGGCCGGGCGTTTGTGACTGTCTGGTCCACCGGAATGCCCGGCCCACGCTTTTGCGCTAGTTGAACTTATAGCGCAGGCCGAGTTTGAAATCGTGCGAATAAATGTCCTTGAAGGTGAACCCGTCATTGGGGCGCGTCAGGTTCGGATCGTAATTGCGCGCAGGCCCGGTCTTGCCGTCACCCAGATGCACGAAGCTGTAGCCCAGATCCATCGTCATCCGGTCGCTGACCGCATAACCGACGCCGGCGTGGAGCGCCCAGGCCAGATCCCATTTCGAATCCTTGGATGCGTAACCACCACCCCCTGCGAATTCATTGATGTCGTCGAGATTTGCAATCGTATTGCGCGAAGCACCGATACCCGCACCGATATAAGGCGAGATGCCATTGAATTCGCCCAAGTCGATATAGGCGTTGGCGAGCACGAGCCATTCCGACTTGGTTGCCGAATATTGGTTCGTGCCTATCACATCACCTGTCGCGTCATTGGTGAAGGAATCGAGCGCGTGGAAGGAAGATTTACCGCGATATTCACCGGTAATATCCGCGCGCAGCCAGTTGTTGAACGCATAGCCGATACCGACACCGCCGATTGGAGCGGAATCAAACCCGCCTTCATCCAGCCAGTTATGGCTGAAGCCCGGAACGTCGAAATATTCGTATTGAAGTTCTTTCACATGCTGGTTGCTCATGCCGACATGGCCGCGCAGATACCAGCCTGAAAAACTTGGCGCCGGCGCCTCATAGGCCGAATCGTAGAGATCGGCACTGAAGGCCGGTGTTGCGGCGCTGGCTATGAGTGTTGCGCCAATCAGCAGCTTCCGAAAATGGATTACCGACATCACATGATCCCCAACGGTGCTGCATCGCAGCCGGATGCAGGAAAACCTTTGATTCACCATGCCTCAATATTGTTAATGCTGACTTAACCCTGTTTCTTAAGCACGATTAAGAGGTCGCGAACTGCAGCCGAAAACAAAAATGCCGCCCCCTTGGACGGCATTTTCCGTTATCGAAGCGGCGTTTCAGGCAGCACTTTTCTGATCGCCGATCACGTCGACCAGGTCATTGACCACCGTTTCAACCAGCGCCTTGTCGTCGGCTTCGGCCATGACACGGATCAACGGTTCGGTACCCGATGGCCGGATCACCAGTCGACCGCCCTCGCCCAGCCGCTTTTGCGCCTCCTCGATCATCTTTTGAACCGGCTTGCTTTCCAGCGGCTTGCCGCCTGCAAAGCTCACATTCTTGAGGATCTGGGGCACTGGCTCGAACTTGGCGCAGACTTCGCTGGCCGGTTTGTCGGCGCGCTTGATGCAGGCCAGAACCTGCAATGCCGCGACCAGCCCGTCACCGGTGGTAGAGAAATCCGACATCACGATATGGCCGGATTGCTCGCCGCCGAAATTGAAACCATGCGCGCGCATATGTTCGACAACATAACGGTCGCCGACCTTGGTGCGATGAAGCGACAGCCCCTGATCCGCCAGAAAACGCTCAAGGCCAAGATTCGACATCACCGTCGCCACCACGCCGCCCCCGGACAAACGGCCGGCCTTGTGCCAGGATTCCGCGATCGTCGCCATGATCTGGTCGCCATCGATCAGCGTGCCATTCTCGTCCACGACGATCATGCGATCGGCATCGCCATCGAGCGCAATACCGATATCGGCGCGCACTTCATGGACCTTCTTGGACAGGCTGAGCGGGTGGGTGGAGCCGCATTCCTTGTTGACGTTGAAGCCATCCGGCTCGTCGTGAAGCGCAATCACTTCCGCGCCCAGTTCCCACAAAACGGCCGGCGCCACCTTGTAGGCCGCGCCATTGGCGCAATCGATCACGATGCGCAAACCGGAAAGCGACATGGAGCGCGGCAAGGTGCGTTTGGCAAATTCGACATAGCGGTCATGCACGCCATCGATGCGCTTGGCGCGCCCGATATCGTCCGGACCGGCGACCGGAATCGGCTCCTTCTGGTCGAGCAGGCCCTCGATGCGAGCCTCGATCTCATCGGAAAGCTTGTAACCATCCGGCCCGAACAGCTTGATGCCATTGTCGTAATACGGATTATGCGAAGCGGAAATCATCACGCCGAGATCCGCGCGCAGCGAGCGCGTTAACATGGCGACCGCAGGCGTAGGGATCGGGCCAAGCAAAAACACATCCATACCGGCTGCGGTGAATCCCGCGACCAGGGCGTTCTCGATCATATAACCGGAAAGCCGGGTATCCTTGCCGATGACGACGCGATGGCGATGCGTTCCGCGCTGGAAACAAAGGCCAGCCGCCATGCCGACTTTCATCGCCACATCTGCAGTCATCGGAAACTTGTTGGCAGTGCCGCGGATCCCGTCGGTGCCGAAATACTTCCTGCTCATTTGTCGAAATGCCCCGTGAATCTTCTGGGTCGTGGCGCTGCTTTGCCACAAGATCGCAAACTATCGGAGTCACATTATATGAGCAGATGTTACTTGTTTCTGACAGCTTGCTCTTAATGTGGCTGGTTTGCGAAATTGAGCGCAAGAAAAAGGCCGGCAGCGCAAACTGCCGGCCTTTGATTGTTGGCGCTTCGCAGGCTCAGTTCTGCGGTTGCGGCTCCATTCCGCTGTCAGGCTCCTCGCCGCCCTTCTTGTGGCGGCCGCCCGTGGCGCCTGCCTTGGGAACCGTCGATCCGCGTGAAGGCGGCGTGTCGTCGCCAATGTCGCGCGAAGGCTTTTCGCCGGTGATCAGCTGGCGGATTTCGTCACCAGTCAGCGTTTCGTATTCCAAAAGACCCTCGGCGATCGCCAGCCATTCGTCACGATGGTCCGTAAGGATGCGGTGGGCTTCCTTATAGGCTTCATCGATCAAACCGCGCACTTCCGTGTCGATCAGGCGGGCAGTTTCTTCAGAAATATTCTGTTGCCGCGCGACCGAATGGCCAAGAAACACTTCTTCCTGATTGTCGCCGTAAGCGACATGGCCAAGTTTGTCGGAAAAGCCCCAGCGGGTCACCATCGCACGAGCGAGCTTGGTCGCCTGGTCGATGTCGGAAGAAGCGCCGGAGGTGATGTTGTCCTTGCCGAACTTGATTTCTTCGGCGACGCGCCCGCCCATCATGATGACGAGACGCGACGTCATATATTTGTAGCTCATCGAATAGCGGTCGCCTTCTGGCAACTGCATCACCATGCCGAGCGCCCGACCGCGCGGAATGATCGTCGCCTTGTGAAGCGGATCAGCCGTGGGCACATGCAGCGCCGTAATGGCGTGGCCTGCTTCGTGATAGGCCGTCAGTTCCTTTTCCGCCTGCGTCATGGCGTTGGAGCGGCGCTCCGCCCCCATCATGATCTTGTCCTTGGCGTCCTCGAATTCGGCCATGGTGACAAGGCGCTTGTTGCGGCGCGCCGCCATCAAGGCTGCCTCATTGACGAGGTTCATCAGATCGGCACCCGAAAAGCCGGGTGTGCCGCGCGCCAGAACCTTGAGGTCGACATTGGGTGCAAGCGGCACGTTGCGAACGTGAACCTTGAGGATCTTCTCACGCCCGATGATGTCGGGGTTCGGCACCACGACCTGACGGTCGAAGCGGCCCGGGCGCAGCAGTGCGGGATCGAGCACGTCTGGGCGGTTGGTGGCCGCGATCAGGATCACGCCCTCATTGGCCTCAAAGCCGTCCATCTCGACCAGCAGCTGATTGAGGGTCTGCTCGCGCTCGTCATTACCACCGCCGAGACCGGCACCGCGATGACGACCAACCGCGTCGATTTCGTCGATGAAGATGATGCAGGGCGCATTCTTCTTGGCTTGTTCGAACATGTCGCGCACGCGGCTTGCGCCAACGCCAACGAACATTTCCACGAAGTCCGAGCCGGAAATCGTGAAGAAGGGCACATTCGCTTCGCCTGCAACGGCGCGTGCCGTCAGCGTCTTACCGGTGCCGGGAGGGCCGACCAGAAGAACGCCACGCGGAATCTTGCCGCCCAAACGCTGGAATTTCTGCGGATCGCGTAGAAATTCCACGATCTCTTCCAGATCTTCCTTGGCTTCATCGACACCTGCAACATCGGCAAAGGTCACGCGGCCATGCGCTTCTGTCAGAAGTTTGGCTTTTGACTTCCCGAAGCCCATCGCGCGCCCCGATCCCGATTGCATCTGGCGCATGAAGAAAATCCACACGCCGAGGATCAGGATCATCGGCAGCCAGGACAGGAGATAACCGAAGATCGAGTTCTGGCCGTCATTTTCGGGCCGCGCTGAAATCGTGACATTCTTGTCTTCCAGCTTTTGCACGAGGTTCGGGTCACCCGGCGAATAGGTCTGGAAGCCGCTCGAACTGTCGACATAAGTGCCGGAAATGCGCTCGCCGGCAATCGTCACCATCTTGATGCGGCCGGCATCGAGCTCCTGAAGAAACTCCGAATAAGCGACATCACGCGCACCGCCGCGCTGTTGCGGCGTTTGAAACAGGTTGAACAACGCGATCAGCAGGACGGCGATGATCGCCCACAGAGCGAGATTGCGATAATTTGGATTCATGCCTTGTCCTGTCGAGCCTCTTCCCGGCCAATTCGCGGCCTAAAGGGCTCCGTTGTTCTCGCCCCGAAATTGCGCTGTCGCTGCCTGGACACATCCCGACATCTCAGCCTTCCCCGGTAACATAGGTGGTGCCCGTTCTCTTGCCAAGAAGATCAAGCAGATTGAGGAGCGAAAGCAACCGGCTGGTTTCGCAGCGGCGAAACCGGCAACAACGGCGCTTTCAGCAGATGCGATAATGCGCGATAGGCCGGCAAATCGAAACCCGGAACGATTGGTCGCAGCACATTTCGCGCAAACATCTGCGTGACCTGCGGGTGATCCACCCCTTTCGCATCATTGCGTCGCTCTGGCCGCACGAGAATCCCGCGCCGTCGATGCGCAATGACGCAGCCAGACAGCGAAGCGGAAAAGCCCGGCACTGCCAGCGCATCGAACAACGCTTCGCTGCGCGCAAGATCGGGCCAATGCGCGCGGTTGCCAAGGGCGGCCAGCAACAAGCGCAGCGCGTGAATAGCAGCGTCTTTGTCGCCGCTTCCGAAAAATCCCTGCGTTAAGCAGACCGCGTCACCTTGCAGCGAGCAGGTTTCCAAAAGCCAATCCGCTGCCCGGCAAGCCAGGTACTGGCGCAGTTGTGCCGTCTTGTGGCCGGTTTGCAGAAGCTCGGCGCGTGCGGTGTCGGTCAGCGCGTTGCGCACACGAACCCGTTCCGCCGCTTCATTTTGATTGCTCGGATCGTCGATCCAGGTTTGACCGAGGCTGGAAAGCCAGACGCGAAGTGAGTGCCGGCTCGTTTCCAGCAAGGGGCGCAGGAGCCAGAATCGGTTGTCCAGCAGGCTCGATGTCGCCATGCCGGCAAGCCCCAGCCCTCTTGCCCGCTTGGAACGCATGGCAATCGTTTCAGCCTGATCGTCGGCGGTGTGACCGGTCAGAATAAGGT
>JAFAGL010000306.1 GCA_023422735.1 Pseudomonadota bacterium | reverse complement strand
GTGGATAAAAAACGGAGTGCCAAAAGTGTGAACAAGCCGATCCACCGCAAGCGAGCGTCCGGGTGTGAGCGGAACTTTGGCGGCAGCCACGGGTCCAAGCTCCGGCTTGTCGACCTCGGCGTCGCGGAAGAAAATATAGGACCTGTTCTGTTGCAAAATCTCCATTTCGCGGTTGGGATTAGCATGAAACCACCCTCGAATGCTTTGCAAAGTCACTTTTTCGCGTTGCAATTCACCCAAATCAGCCAGGATTTTACCCGGTCCGGTGAAGCGGTGACCGGATTTTGCGGCATAGGTGACCCGCTTTTCCCCGTCGGGAAAACGCAGTCGCGCCGCGCCCTGAACATGGATCAGGAAGGTCTCGAACCGGTCTTCCAGCCACGCGAATTCCAGCCCCCGGCCTGCCAGCGCGCCCTCTTCAATTTCCCGACGGTCGAAATATTCCGTAATCTTATCAGCTACTTGACGGCCAGACGCGAAATATGGATCGACCCCCTCGGGCCGATTGGCGTCATCAATATCGACCAGATCATCGGGCCGCCGCAAAAGCGGAAACCGGAACCGGTCCGTCGGCTCACGCGACGCCTCGACCACCGGTTCGTAAAAACCGGTCACAAACCCGTTTTCGTCATCTTCCAGAACGATCTGGAACGGCACGAAATGCGTTTCAAAGAACGCCCGCGCATCGACCGGAGTTTCTCTAACCGCTTGATATGGCTCATAAAAGTCATCGACGCTCAGACCGAAAGAGCCTGTTCGATAGCGCTTTTCCAGAACACGAAAAGCGCTGCGGCGAAAGGCCTGCAACGCTTGTTCATGATCGTCACCCTGCCAACGAGGCAGTTCAGAAAAATCTGTCTTTACAAGGCGATAGCTCGAAGTCATGCCACCGCTCCCGGCGCGCCGGTTCAGTCTTCGGCTTCGGTCGCGACCAGTTTCCAGTTCGGATCGCGCGATCGTGTATCCCTTGCGAAAGTCCAGACATCCTTGACCTCGGCGACAGATTCGGGATTGCCATCAATGACTTCGCCATTTGCGTCTCGCGTCGCAGAAATGAGCTCGCTGACCATGCGCATGGTCACATGCGCTTCGGTTCCCTTCATTTCAGAACCGATGACATCGGCCTTGTTGATGCCGACAAAGGAAGACTGGATCTTCTCGTTCCGTTGCTCACGCTCGGTGATGGCCGCAACGAAACCATCGTAGACCTCTCGGGAAAGCAGGTTTTTCAAGGTCTTACGGTCACCATCGGCGAAAGCCGTCACGATCATTTCGTAGGCTGTCTTCGCCCCGTCAACAAAGATGCGCACGTCGAAGGACGGATCGGCGTCGCGAATGGCTCGCAAGCCGACATTTGCCTCACTGCCAGGAGCAGTCAGCGCATCGATCGCCTCATAGCGGTCAGCTGGTGCTTCTTCTGCAGGTCTTGGTTTGCGCGGCAAAGTCACAACGTTTTCAGCACCTTGCTCTCCTTCCGCCGCGCGTTTGCGGGTCGCGGAATAAGGATCGAACGGCGGGCGTTCGTTCCCGGTGCGACGTCCAAGAACGTTGCGCAGTTGGTAGAAAATCACCACGGCCGCGATGATGAAGAGGATCGTGCCAAGATCGAAATATTCCATCGCTGACGCCTGTCGGCTCCCATCTCTTGCGCCGGCTCGTTATCCGCCGCTTTGTTTCCTGCGGGATCATCTCCCACATTCAATTCAAGCTTTCCATATAGAATGGCCTTGGGCATCATTCAAATTCCCGCGCGCAATACCCATTTAAAGCGTGAATACATCCTGTTCCTCGAAAAGAAGGGTCGACGCCAACGTGCGCCTGTCCATTTTCCCGCTTCTGTTTCTTGCCTATCTCCTGGCCGAAATCGCTGCTTTTATTCTCGTCGGCGATGCGATTGGCGTGTTGCCGACGCTCGGGCTGATCCTGTTGTCCGGTGTCGTAGGCGTCGTTCTGATGCGCCATCAGGGATTCGGTGTGATTTCGCGGCTACGTTCCGAGCAATCTGCCGGACGCGTTCCCGGTCGCGAAATCCTGCATGGCTTCATGATCCTTCTGGCAGGTGTACTCCTGCTTTTGCCTGGCTTTCTCACCGACATCGTCGGCCTTTTGCTGTTTATTCCTGCCGTGCGGGACGGCGCCTGGAACATAATCCGCGACAAGATCACGATTGTCACCAACCGTCGTGGCTTTGCTTCGGGCTTTGGTACGAGATCGCCCCGCGACCGGGTGGTGGATCTTGATGACGATGAGTTCAGCCGTACTGACCGCCCGGAACCGCCGTCGCGCGCTCGGTCCGGCTCTTCTGGCGAAAGCCCCTGGCTGGATCACGACAAAGGCTGAGAGCTCGGCGTCGTTCAATCGCTTGTCACCGAAACGACAATCATGTTAGCCACCGCGCACGTCTTCAAGCGGGCGCTGTTTTGCCCGAGCATCTCAGGGAACAACCATGTCCGACAAGCCTTCCGCACCGACCGGCGCAGCCGCCAACGGCTCACAGTCCCCGTCGCTGAATATTCTTGCCCAGTATATCAAGGATCTTTCGTTCGAAAATCCTGGTGCGCCAGGCTCGCTGCGCAATCGAGAGCAAGCGCCAAATATCGGCATCAACGTGAATGTCGGCGCCAATCCGGTCAACGAAAAGGAATATGACGTCACGCTGACACTTTCGGCAAAGGCGGAAGCCGGAAAAGACGTCTTGTTCAACGTAGAACTCGTTTATGGTGGTGTTTTCCGCATCGATGGCTTCGCTCAGGAGCACATGCTGCCGGTGTTGTTCATCGAATGCCCTCGCCTGTTGTTCCCGTTTGCGCGCCAGATTCTGGCGGACGCCACGCGTAATGGCGGCTTTCCGCCGCTGCTGCTCGATCCGATTGATTTTGCGCAGATGTTCCAGCAGCGCATGGCTGAGGAGCAGGCAAAAAGCAAAGTTCAGGTCAGCTGAACGCGTTGCACTTCGAATGAAAAAAGCCCGTGCTTGTCGCGGGCTTTTTTACGTCGGGAAATCCAGCTCTGACACTTTTATGCGGCTTGATTGGTGGAAAGGTCGATCGCATTCCAGATCGCTTTTTCACCCAGGCGCGCCACCAATTCCTCATGTGCCGCCTTTTCCTCGGCACTCAATCGAGGCTTGAGGGGGTGTGGGCGTGGCAAGGTTTCTAGAACCACGGTTCTCTGTCCTCCGTTGTCCGCTCCGGACAAGGATATTTCCAGGCCGAGTGCCGCCTGTTTGCCGCCGATCAACTCGATATAAACTTCAGCCAACAGTTCGGAATCGAGCAGAGCACCATGCTTGGTACGACGGCTGTTATCGATCCCGTAACGACGGCATAGAGCATCCAGCGAATTTGGGCCCATCGGATGCTTACGCTTGGCCATCGCCAATGTGTCCACGATCCACACCGGCTCGATGGCAGGATGGCCCAGGCGTTCGAATTCCGAATTAAGGAAATTGATGTCGAAAGTCGCGTTATGCGCCACAAGCTTCGCGCCTTCGATAAAGGTTCTGAACTCATCGCATATTTCGTGAAATCCAGGCTTGTCCGCCAGCTGTTCAGCGGAAATACCATGCACGGCCTGTGCTTCGGGATGAATCTCCCGTCCTTGCGGATTGATATAAAAATGAATGGTACGACCGGTTGGAAACCGGTTCACCAACTCGACACCGCCAATTTCAATCACTCGATCTTCGCGATGATCAAGTCCGGTCGTTTCGGTGTCGAAGATAATCTCACGCATTCATTTAAGTCCGTTGGTCGCCGCAGCCGAATCGTAATCACGTCTGCTGCGAATGGGAATCCCCGCCGCGCGACATTTCCTTGAGCGTTTCCAAAACGGCCTGCACATCACGCCGGGCCACTTCCAACCCTTGGCCGGTATCGACGATAAAATCGGCCCTTTCGCGCTTTTCCGCATCGGGCAATTGTTTGGCCAGGATTGCGGCAAACTTTTCTTCGGTCATATTTGGGCGGGATAAAACGCGCTGGCGCTGGATTTCCGCCGGGGCACTGACAACCACGATCTTGTCGACGCGACCTTCGCCGTCTGTTTCAAACAACAGCGGAATATCCAGCAAGACCACAGGCGTTCCCGCATCCCGTTGCGCTTCGAGGAATGCCTCACTTTCCGCCCGCACAAGCGGATGGATGATTGCTTCCAACCGTTTCAAGGCTGTCGGATCTTTTAGAACTTGGGCCGCAAGCTTTGTCCGGTCGATGGCGCTGCCGGTCTGTGTGCCTGGAAATGCATCCTCAATCAGCGGAACGGCTTTTCCGGCATATAAGCGGTGGACCGTTTCATCTGCGTCGTGAACCGGCACGCCTTGTTCGCGAAACATCGCAGCCGTCGTGGATTTTCCCATGCCGATTGAACCGGTCAAACCGAGCACGATCACGTGGTTTTCTCCACATCATGCGCTATCAGTTCATACAATCGCTGATCGACTTCTGGCCGATAACCGAACCAGCGCTCGAACCCCGGCACAGCCTGATGTAACAACATTCCCAAACCGTCCACGGTTCGGAGATTTCGTTGCGTTGCTTGTCTCAGCAGTTCCGTTTTCAAAGGCACATAAACGATGTCGGCGACTACTGCGTGGTCTGGTAAGAGCGTCATGTCGACTTCGGTTTGCGGCATACCCTTCATACCCAGCGAGGTCGTATTGACAAGCAGTCCACTAATTGGAAGCAGATCGGGGATGTCGCTTTCCTTGTGCGCGGAAACGGTCTGTCCGAAGTGATCGGCCAAGGCCTGTGCGCGTCCGTATGTCCGGTTGACGACGTGAATTGATTTGAAACCCCGCTGCTTCAGCGCAAATATAACCGCGCGTGCCGCCCCTCCGGCACCCAGCACCGTCGCCACTTCATGATCCGCCCAGTTCTGCGCTTTTGCATCAAGATTGGCTGCGAACCCATAAGCATCGGTATTGCCGCCCCAAAGCGTGCCGTTTTCCATCCATAACGTGTTGACTGCACCGATCGCGTTGGCAGCTTCATCGCGCTTGTCGATCAGATTGAACACGGCTTCCTTGTGCGGAATCGTGACATTGCCACCGACGAAAGCTCCTCGTCTGATTGAGGAAACAAAGGCGGGAAAGTCCTCTGGCGTAACTTCGACGCGCTCGTAACTGCCTGCCAAACCATGGCTCTTCAACCAATGATTATGGATCAGCGGTGATCGCGAATGTGCAATAGGATACCCGCAAACAAATGCTTTCGGATCAGCCATCGATTGCACCTTGTTCGCGCAGTGCCTTCAAAAGCGGGAGCAAAGGCAAACCGACGATGGTGAAATGATCACCCTTAATGGTTTTGAAAAGCTGGATACCCTCGCCTTCGATCTGGTAAGCACCAACCGATTGCAACGCTTTGTCACCGACACGGCCGAGGTGCCGTCCGATAAATGCTGGATCGAGGTCGCGCATGGTCAAACGGGCGATTTCAACTGTTCGCCAGACCACCAGACCCGCGCGCGCCAAAACCACCGCACTGTTCAACTCATGGGTTTTTCCCGACAAAGCCAGAAGACGGTGCCGCGCACCTTCCATATCGGCAGGCTTGTGGAAGATTTTCTCATCGAGAGACAGGGTTTGATCCGCGCCGATCACCAACGCCTCAGGATGTCTTTCGCTGACAGCCAATGCCTTGGCTTCCGCTAAGATTGCGGCGACCTCTTCCGGCATTACGCCGGTGCCTTCCAGCGTCTCGTCAATGGCGCGCTCATCCACATCAGGGGACACCGCGTCGATGGTAACCCCCGCATCTTGAAGCATCTTCAAGCGAAATGGACTTGTGGAAGCGAGAATGATCTTTGACATGTTGGCGGTCGATCTCCTTGCGTCGGGCTATCGCACCTTGCCGCGAAGCGCAACGATTGCAGCCGCCGTTTCTTCGATCGAGCGCCGCGTCACATCGATCATGGGCCACCCATGACGGTTACATATCTGGCGTGCGTAAGCGAGTTCCGTCGTAATTTGCGCGCGGTCCGTATAGGTTGAGGTGTCGAAGCCGATGGTCGATCCGAGGAGCCGATTTTCGCGGATTTGAGAGATGCGCTCTGCTGTAGCTATCAATCCAACAATCAACGGCCTGGTTGCCGCAACAAGTGCTTCGGGGATCGGCACGCCCGGAACGATCGGGATATTGGCAGTCTTGATGCCGCGATTTGCAAGGTAAATGCTGGTCGGTGTTTTCGAAGTCCGCGAAATCCCGATCAACACGATATCCGCATCATTCATGTCGGGCGGCAACTGCCCGTCATCATGTTCCATCGTGAAATTGAGCGCATCGATGCGACGAAAATAATCGGCATCGAGAACGTGCTGCGCACCCACCCGCCGCCCGGCCGGGGTGCCGAGATAGGATTGAAAAACGGTGAGCACAGGTTCGAGAACCGACACATAAGGTAGTCCCATGGCCGCACAGCGCGCGTCGATCATGGCCGCGAGTTCCTGGTCGACAACCGTATAAAGAATGATGCCTGGTTCGGATTCGATTTCCTCGAAAACCTTGTCGACCTGCTTTTGTGTACGAATCAGCGAGTAGATGTGCTCGATCGCCCGCGCATCCTTATATTGCGCGGCGGCTGCGCGCCCGGCAGCCAGGAGAGTCTCGCCAGTCGCATCAGAAATCATATGCAAATGGAAGAAGCTTTGCGGTTTTCTCACGCTTTAATGTTCCTGCTGTGAGCTTGTGTGGAAAAGACGGGATGAAACTCTAACTTGCTCGGAGGATTGCGGGATAACAGACAGACTTGTCCACAAATCATGCCGTCTGGTTCTTTTCTTCGTACCTCTCGTGGAAAAGACTCATAAGCGCGATGGGTTCACACAGGCGAAACTTGAAAGCCTTCAGCCACATGCCATCAAGCATTTGAATCCCCTTTTGAAAATGAGTTATCCCCGAAATTGACAATGCTCCCTACCTTTGTTCATCGCCCCAAGGCTCAGTGACGCATCGACGCGGAAGCTGTGGGTGATGTTGAACTCCCGCAATAAACAGAGTCATAGAATCAAAAGACTCTTCTTTAAGAAATTTCTTTATTGGAATGATCAGGGATGGATACGCCACAAACGCCGCAACGGACCGTAGTTGACGTTTTGAGGGGCGAAACCGTCTTTCCACCACCAATCTGGATGATGCGCCAAGCCGGCCGCTATCTTCCGGAATATAGGGCGCTTCGAGCCGAAGCGGGAAGTTTTCTGGACCTCTGCTACAATCCGGACTTCGCCGTCGAAGTGACATTACAGCCAATCCGCCGGTTCGGGTTTGATGCCTCGATCCTGTTTTCGGACATTCTCGTGGTGCCGCACGCGCTTGGCCGCGATCTGCGTTTTGAAGAAGGTCGCGGGCCCATCATGACGCCGATCGGGCCGGAAGAGATACCAGCGCTGGAAGCGAGCCGCTTTCATGAACATTTGGCGCCGGTTTATGAGACCGTCCGTCGTTTACGCCAGGAACTTCCTCGTGAAACCACCCTGATTGGGTTTTGCGGCGCACCGTGGACGATCGCGACTTACATGATCGCAGGGCACGGAACGAGCGATCAAGCTCCCGCCCGGTTATTCTCTTTTCAGCATCCGGAATTATTTGCGCAACTCCTGGATTTGATCGCGGATTGTTCCGCCGATTACCTTTGCCGCCAGATTGAACAAGGTGCAGACGTGGTGCAGATCTTCGATTCTTGGTCGGGTATTCTCGACGAAGCTTCGTTTCAACGCTGGTGCGTCAAGCCAGTTGCCCGGATCGTGACGGCGGTGCGACAGCGCTTTCCAGAGGTGCCGATCATCGGTTTTCCGAAAGGTGCTGGCGTTCTCTATACCCATTATCGACAAAACACCGGCGTGACAGCGCTTGGGCTGGATTGGTCGGTGCCATTGAGCCAGGCAGCTCATCTGCAGCGTGATGGCGCGGTTCAGGGAAATCTTGATCCCATGCGCCTTGTTGCAGGTGGAAAGGCTTTGAAAGACGGCGTCTCAACCATTCTGCGAGCATTGGGTGATAAGCCACTTGTGTTCAATCTTGGTCATGGGGTTACGCCGCAAACACCGATTGATCACGTTCATGCAATGGTCGATCAGGTTCGGGCGGGGTGATCAAAAACATGCGTGCGCTCATTTCACTGGTGATCCTTGCGGCCGGCATTGCCGCCTTGTTTCTCGCCGCGGGCGACGCTTTCTATCCTTGGGCGAAGGCGATCCATGTCATGGCCGTGATTTCTTGGATGGCCGGCATGTTCTATTTACCGCGCTTGTTTGTTTATCACGCAGAGGTGGGACTGGGCACACCGCAATCCGAAACTTTCAAGGTCATGGAACGCCGATTGCTTCGGGCCATCATCAATCCGGCGATGACTGTGACCTGGGTATTCGGCGTATGGCTTGCCTGGTATGGATTTCAGTTTTCTGGCGGTTGGTTGCACGCCAAAATCGCTCTCGTCCTCCTTTTGTCGGGACTGCATGGATATCTGAGTGCCTCGCAA
>JAFAGL010000298.1 GCA_023422735.1 Pseudomonadota bacterium | reverse complement strand
AAGCTTTTTCCCGTTCTTGGAGAGCCCATCGATCAGGTGCGCTCTCCGACAGAGCTTTCGCGGATCTTCGAAGCCAGAAACCAGAACGCTCTGGTTGTACCGATGCACGCAGGCAAGGCGGACTTGTCAGTCATTCTCGATGCACTTTGGAAAACGCGCAATGTTGGCGGCGCGCTTATTACCGTCCCGCACAAGCAAGCCACATTGCTTCAATGCGCGACATCTACAAATCGGGCAAAGATCGCGCAGTCCACAAATGTTTTGCGACGTTCTCCGGCCGGTTGGCACGGGGATAATACCGATGGACTGGGCTATCTCGAAGCTCTGCGCCGACGCGGCTTCGTTGTGGCCGCAAAGCGGGTCTTGTTGGTTGGTTGCGGCGGCGCCGGGGCATCTATTGCGGTAGAAATGCTGGAGCAGGGCGCTTCAACGGTTGCATTGCACGATTTGGATTCCGAGCGGCGCGATTCGCTCATGGCGCGACTGAGTGGCCGCTTTCCCGACAGGCTGGAGATCGGCAGCTCCGATCCATCCGGATTTGAATTGATTGCGAATGCGAGCCCAGCCGGAATGGCTGGATACGCGGATATGCCAATTGAGGTGTCAAAACTTCACGCCGATCAGTTTGTTGCATGCGTGGTGACGGAGCCCCGTGTGCCGCCTTTCATCGCGGCGGCTCGGGCCCTTGGGTGCCCGACCATGACCGGCGACGAAATGTTCGATGCGCAGGCTGAGCTTCTGGCCGACTTTTTGCTCGGAAAAGACGTGGGAATTGCAACCAATCCGGGCTGTTCGATAACTAGCGTCTCCTTTTGACTTGACCTGACTGGATGACGCGTGAAGGAGACGGCGTCGTATTTATATCCGGTCTTCATTGTGGGGAGGAACCTTTATGTATCGTCAGTCAATTCTAGCTCTCGGCGTGGCGCTTGGCACGCTGGGTTATGCGCATGCGCAGGAAAGCGTAAAAATCGGCATGGTGGCCGAGCTTTCGGGTGCTGGTGCGCCATCCGGCACCAACTGGCGCGACGGCATCAAGATCGCTGTCGAGGAAATCAACGCCGAGGGCGGCATTCTCGGCAAGCAGATCGATCTGGGCGAATATGATACCCAGACCGATCCGCAGGTGTCGCGTGCACTGGTTCAAAAGGCGATCGACGAGGGCGCCGTCACCATTCTCGGCACGATCTATTCCGGCTCAACCATGGTGAACATGCTGGTCGCGCAGCAGAACAGCATTCCGCAGTTCGTCGGCTCGGAAGCGCCGGGCATTGTCGAAAAGGGCAATCCCTTCGTTTACCGCACGTCCTCAGGCGCGCAAAAAGGCATTCCGGCGCTCACCAGCTATTTCACAGATACGCTGAAGGCCAAGAAGGTTGCTGTCGCCTGGGTGAACAATGAGTTCGGCAAAGGCGGCCACGACGTTTTCCTGGCAGAAATGGAAAAAGCCGGCATTGAAGTGATCGCGGATGTGGCCTCCGAGCAGGCCCAAACCGATTACGCTGCGGATGTGTCCAAGCTGAAAGCCGCAAATCCTGAAGCGGTCTTCGTTTACATGAACCAGGAAGAATCGGCGCGTTTCCTCGTTGAAGCGAAGAAGCAGAGCCTGCCGATGCCGGTGGTGGGTGAGGTAACGCTTACCGAAGCCAAGGTCATCGAACTCGCTGGCGGCGCGGCTGAAGGCGCTATCGCGCATGTTGGCGTGACGGCAACGGCGACCGAGGTGCCCGGCATCGGAGATTTCGCCACCAAGTTCGAAGACAAGTTCAAGCGCAAGCCCACCCATGATGCAATCAAGGGTTACGTCGGGGCCTGGTCGACGAAATACGTCACCGAAATGGTTGGCGAATTCGACGGCGAGAAATTCGCCGAAAAGATGAAAGGGCTGTGCCTCAAGGCCGCCGATCATCCGAGAATCCTGCTCGATACCTGCTGGGACGACAAAGGCGAAATGTCGCGTCCAAGCTTCATGGTTCAGGTTAAGGATGGCGCTCCAGTCGTGATCGGCACCGTGCCGGCTAACTAAGCGAATTAGCAGAAAAGGTTGCGGTGGCTTGGCTGCCGCAACCGCTTCGAGAGATCATCTTCATGTCGCAGTTTCTGCAGGTTTTGATATCCGGTCTGGCGACCGGATCGATTTACGCCCTTGTTGCAATCGGATTTACGCTGGTTTGGCAAGCCGCGCAGACCGTGAATTTCGCGCAAGGCGAGTTCGTCATGCTCCCGGCTTTCTTTGTGCTGGCTGCGATGAGCATATTCGGCCTCCCTCTCTGGATGGCACTTCTCATCGGCTTGGTTCTTTCGCTGCTGATCCTCGGCCTTTTGTTCAAGAAGTTGATCGTCGAACCGATCCTGCCGCATGGCGGCATCACGCTCATCATCGCAACCATGGCGCTGGGCATCCTGCTCAAGGAAAGCGTCAAGGAATTCTATTCTGCCGAAGCGCAGCCGTTTCCCACCATCATTCCGCGCGATCCGATCGACCTCTTCGGCGCGGCGGTTTCCTTGCAGGATCTGTTCAATCTGGCGATTTCGCTCAGCGTGGTGGTTTTGCTCACCCTGTTTCTCAACCGCACACGTACAGGCCGCTCCATGCAGGCGACGGCACAAAATCCGGCCGTTGCCGAGATCCTTGGCGTCAACGTCAAGCGGATGATCCTTTACACATTTCTGATCAACGGCGCCTTGGCGGCTCTGGCATCCGTGATGATAACGCCTGTTTATCTGGCGAAATTCTCCAACGGCGAAACGCTTGGCCTGATCGCGTTCATTGCCGCCATCGTCGGCGGGTTCAATCAGATCCGCGGTGCCATCGTGGGCGGCCTGCTTATCGGCGTCCTGGATAATTTGACCGCCACTTATGTGACTGCAGAATACCGTGCCGCACTTCCGCTGGTTCTGTTGATCATCATCATCCTCGTTCGCCCGCAAGGCATCATGGGGACGTCCGAAGGGAGGGCGGTTTGATGTCCGGCACAATGCGTTTCCTGGGAGTAATTCTCCTGCTTGCCCTGGCGATTGTCGCCCCGATGGGGCAGGGCAATTACATCATCTATGTCCTCACATCCTGGCTGATTTTCTCCATTGCGGCGATGGGCTTGAATCTGACGCTCGGCTATGCGGGCCAGATTTCACTCGCGCAGGCGTCATTCATGGCGATCGGTGCTTATATCACCGCCTTACTGACCCTGGTCGGCTGGCACTGGGTGCTCGCGATGCCGATCGGCTTGCTCGCCTGTTTCGCAGTCGGTTTGGTGCTTGGTTATCCCGCACTTCGGGTCAAGGGACATTTTCTGGCCTTTGTCACGCTGGCGTTCAACACGCTCGTGTTCCTGGTTCTGCGAAATGAAGAATGGGCAACGGGCGGGACCTATGGTCTTGTCGGCATGCCGCGCCCCGATTTCTGGCTGTTCTCAACCATGAAGCAGCTTCCATTCTATTATTTCACTCTGGCGATCACGGTTATCGCTGCCTTGGTCATGTGGGGCATTGTGCGTTCGCCATGGGGCCGCGCTTTCAAGGCACTTCGGGAGAATCCGATCCGCGCCGAGAGCTTGGGTGTCGACACGCGCCGCATCACCCTGCTGGCCTTTGCGATCGGTTCGACCTATGGCGGTTTGGCCGGCGCTTTGATCACGCCGCTCGTGCAATTTATCGAGCCCGGTTCGTTCGGAGTTGTTCACTCACTCCGGATTCTTCTGATGGTCGTCGTGGGAGGCGCAGGTTACTTCTTCGGACCGTTTGTCGGGGCCGGCGTTGTTATCCTCCTGCCGGAAGTGCTGCGCTTCACTGAAGGCTATTATCTCATCATCTATTCCGGGCTTGTGATCGTCATGTTGGTCTTCGTGCCTGCGGGCTTGCTCGGAATATGGAGCCGGGTGCGCGAGCGTTTCTGGCCGCGCAAGCAGGTCCGTGGCGATATGAGCGAGGGGGCTCGCCTTCAATGAATGCTTCTGTTCTTTCCGTTCGCAATATCGCGAAATCGTTCGGCGGCATTCGCGCGGTTGATGATGTATCCTTCGACGTCCAACCCGGCGAAATCCTTGGTTTGATCGGTCCCAACGGGTCTGGCAAGTCGACCCTTTTCAATTGTATTCTGGGGCAATTGGAGCCGGACACGGGCCAGGTGCAGGTGAAAGGGCGCGATGTTTCCAACATGCGCGCTTCTGAACTGAACAAGCTTGGTGTGGGCCGAACTTTCCAGCAGCTTTCCGTATTCCCCAAGATGACGGTGCTCGACAACATCATCCTGGCTGGACAGGAACACCACGGCAGCATGCTTTCCAGGTTGTTCGGGCCGTCCGATGCTGGCCTGACCGAGGAAGCGGAAAAGCTGATCGCCTTTTTCCGCCTGGGCCATCTGCGTGATACGCTTGCGGGATCATTGTCTTACGGCCAGCAAAAGCTGGTTGATGCGGCGATGGCCTTCATGGCCGGGCCGAGTCTCG
Organism: Pseudomonadota bacterium; assembly: GCA_023422735.1. Taxonomy (GTDB): domain Bacteria; phylum Pseudomonadota; class Alphaproteobacteria; order Rhizobiales; family Rhizobiaceae; genus Tianweitania. Next base: position 736 of record JAFAGL010000298.1, on the reverse strand, counting down.
TTTTGCTTGATGAGCCGGCCGGCGGCGTGAACCTCACAATGCTGGGCAGTCTCAAGGAACGACTGGCTGCCTATAATGCCGAACATGGCACGACCTTCGTTGTGATCGAACACAACATGGAATTCGTCATGAGCCTTTGCACACGCATCATTGTGCTCGCCGAAGGCCGGATCATTGCCGAAGGTTCACCCAATGAGATCCGGTCGAACCAGACCGTCATCGACGCGTATCTGGGAGGCTGAAGATGCTTGAAATCAATGACCTCTACGGCGGATACGGCAAGATCACGATCCTGAACGGCGTCACATTCTCTATCCCGAAAGCCTCCATCACCACCGTGATCGGCCCCAATGGGGCCGGAAAGTCGACCGTTTTCAAAGCGATATTCGGTCTGCTGAACATTGCATCGGGAAAGATCCTGCTCGACGGGCAGGATGTCACCGGTCAAACGCCGCGCCAGATGATCGCGCATGGCGTCACTTACGTCCCGCAAGGCCGTAATGTCGTGCCGCAATTATCTGTTTATCACAATCTCGAACTCGGCGGCGTCACATCGCCCGACCAGGGGAAGGTACGTGAGCGTATCGAAAAGGTGATGGATCAGTTTCCCATGCTGCGGAAGTTCAAGGATCGCAAAGCGGTCGAACTTTCCGGCGGACAACAAAAGCAGCTCGAAGTCGCGCGGGCGCTCCTGCTCGATCCGAAATTGATCCTGATCGACGAGCCCTCGATCGGT
>JAFAGL010000203.1 GCA_023422735.1 Pseudomonadota bacterium | reverse complement strand
TCCGATCTCGATGCCACTGTTTGTTATGCGCTGAAGGCCAATTCCAATCTTGCCGTCATCGCAACGCTGGCCAGACTTGGCGCTGGTGCAGATGTTGTGTCCGAAGGTGAATTGCGCCGTGCACTGGCTGCCGGCATTCCGGCTGACAAGATCGTCTTCTCAGGCGTCGGCAAGACTTCGGCGGAAATGGATTTTGCGCTGTCGGTCGGCATTCACTGTTTCAATGTGGAATCGGAACCCGAACTTGAGCTTTTGTCCGCGCGCGCCATTGCGGCCGGCAAGATCGCGCCGGTTTCGTTGCGCATCAACCCGGATGTTGACGCCAGGACCCACAAGAAGATTTCAACAGGCTCTGCGGAGAACAAGTTCGGCATCCCGCGTCAGCGGGCGCGTGAGTCTTACGCGCGCGTAGCCGCCTTGCCCGGGGTCAATGCTGTCGGCATCGATATGCATATCGGCAGCCAGATCACGGAACTTTCGCCATTTGACGACGCGTTCGGCGTTCTGGTCGAACTGGTCGAGCAATTGCGCGCCGACGGTCATTCGATCGCTCATGTCGATCTCGGTGGCGGCTTGGGCATTCCATATCGTCGCGACAACGAACCGCCGCCGCTGCCGGACGCCTATGCCCAGATTGTCCACAAGCATGTGAAACCATTGGGCCTGAAAGTCATTTTCGAGCCTGGCCGTTTGCTGGTCGGGAACGCCGGAATTCTGGTGTCTTCGGTTATCTACCGCAAGGAAGGGGAAGCCAAGAACTTCCTGATCGTCGATGCGGCAATGAACGATCTGATCCGCCCGACGCTATATGAAGCTTTTCATGATATCCGTCCGGTGCGGGAAATTTCTGCCAATACGCGGCATTTCGTTGCCGATGTTGTCGGCCCGGTGTGTGAAACCGGCGATTATCTTGGGCTCGATCGCAATCTGCCCGTATTGGAACCCGGCGATCTGATTGTTGTGGGCACAGCCGGCGCATATGGCGCCGTGCAATCCAATACCTATAATACAAGACTTCTGGTACCTGAGGTCATGGTTTCAGGCGACAATTTCACGGTGATCCGCGAGCGCCCGAGCTACGACGACCTGCTTGGTCTCGACAAGATTCCGGGATGGCTGATTTCCTGATCGCACTTGTCACGAATTGGTGCACGAGCGCCTTCGCCTCGCCTTCGCCGCATATATTGCTATCGTGAAGTTGTGTGAGCGGCTGCTTTCCGATTTTTGCGGCCGCCGGAAGGATTGATGGCGTTCGAACCGAGGCAAAGCGATCCGCAGATGACTGAAGCGCCTGGCTTGTCGCGCCATCGGCTGCTGATGGGTGCGATCCTGTGCATTGAGCGGTTGTGGCCGCTTGTTTTACCGTTTTTCCTCGTTGCCGGCTTGTATCTTGCTTTATCCTGGTTCGGTATGTTCCGCATGGTGCCGGGTCCGGCTCGGTGGACCGCACTCGGGTTTTTTGTACTCGCCGCCATTACTTCGCTTTATCCGCTGCGCTTCTTTGTCGTTCCGAAAAGGACAGAAATCGAGCGGCGTATAGAATCGTCCAATGCTTTGCTGCATGCGCCCATGCGCACGCAAACGGATCGTTTGACCGGCCCAGGCGATGATCCATTCGCTGTTGCCTTATGGCGTGAACATCAGCGCCGAATGGCCGCGCAATTGCGAAACCTGAATGGTGACCTGCCGCGCACGAAAGTGCCTGAGCGCGATCCCTGGGGTATCCGCGCCGCCGTGGTGTTGCTGGTTGTGATCGCGGCTGCCTTTTCGCTCAGCCCTTATGGCGGCAGTCTGGGGGACGCATTCACCAGCCGTCCGGGCGCCGAGGCCGTTCCGCCGCGCGTTGATGCCTGGGTCACCCCGCCGTCTTATACCGGGCGGCCGCCCGTTTATCTCACGGCAGATGCCAACAGGACCCAAGAGCACTTTACCGTACCCATCGGCAGCGACATCAATGTGCGCGTTACAGGCGGTGCCGGCGAAGAGCAACTTGCCTTCATCAATGACCAGGGCGCAACCCGCCTGATCGACCCTCGTGGCGAAGAGGATGCGTCAGGAAATGCCGACAAGCGGCCCGTGCAAGCCAATGGAGAAAGCATTGGCGCTGTCCAGTTTTCCACCAAGCTGAAGGCCGATGGCAGGCTGACCCTGACGGATGGCGGCGAACCGCTGGGAAATTGGTCATTCGTGATAACGCCGGATAATCCGCCGCAAATTCGTTGGAAGGCCGATCCAAGATCGACATCCACTGGCCGGCTCGAGCTCGCTTACGAGATCGAAGATGATTACGGCGCAACGAAAGCACTGGCCGAGATTGCCTTGGCGGAGCCGCACCCTAGTGCCCGCCCTCTTTATCCTGCTCCCGACATGCCCTTGTCTTTACCGCAGCGTGGCGATCCCGCGCGCAAGACGGCGCGCGATCTGAGCGAACATCCTTGGGCAGGCAGCGAGGTCGATATGAGGCTCAAGGCTGTGGATGGAGCCGGGCAGGAGGGCCAATCCGAAACTCGTCCCGCTATCTTGCCGGAGCGCCGGTTCACCAATCCTCTGGCGCGCGCCGTTATTGAACAGCGGCGCATTCTTGCCTTGGATGCGACGACGCGCCCGGGGGTCCTGGAACTGATCGATGCGATCACTTTGAGGCCTGAAGACACGTTCGATTCGCTGTCGGCTTATCTCGGTTTGATGTCGGCCCGAACGCGCTTGCAGATGGCTCACAATGATGATGAATTGCGCGAAGTGGTGGACTATTTTTGGGAGATTGCGGTCCTGATCGAGGACGGCGCCCTGTCCAATGCCGAGAAGCGTCTGCGTCAGGCGCAGCAAGCTTTGAAAGATGCGTTGGAAAGTGGCGCCAGTGATGAAGAGATCGCGCAGCGAATGGCCGAACTACGCCAGGCCATGAACGAGTTTTTGCGTGAATTTGCCGAGCGCGCACGGCAGAATTCCAACATGGCGCAGGATATGCCGTCCGACATGCAGATGCTGAGTCAACAGGATCTCGACCGGATGATGGATCAGATCGAGGATCTGGCGCGGTCGGGCCAGCGCGATCAGGCACAGGAGCTTTTGTCTCAACTTGAGCAGATGATGAACAATCTGCAGGCGGGCAAACCAAACAACCAGCAGGGTGGTGGGCAGCAACAAGATGCCATGCGCCAACAAATGGATAAGCTTGGCGAAATCATGCGCCGGCAACAGCAGATGATGAATGAAACGTTTCGGTTCGATCAGATGCAGCGCGGCCAGAATGGCGAAGAAGGCGGAGGCGGCCAGCAAGGCGAGGGCGATGCCGGTCAGGGCGGTCGGCCCATGTCGCCGCAGGAACGGACCGATGCGTTGCGCAAGCTGGAACAGGGGCAGGGGCAGCTTCAAGAGGATCTGCAATCCCTCATGGACGGATTGCGAGGTCAGGGCATCCAGCCGGGCGAAGGGTTCGGCGATGCGGGCGAGGCCATGGGGCGTGCGCAAGGCGCCTTGGGCGAGCAGGATGGCGGGCGAGCGACCGGGGAACAAGGTAATGCGCTTGAAGCCTTACGCCGCGGCGCGCAGGACATGATGCAGCAGATGCAGCAGGCCCAGCAGGGACAGAATGGCCAGAATGGGATGGGACAGCAAGGCGGTCGTCCCCGGAATGCCGATCGGGATCCGCTCGGCCGCCCGCGCGCTACGACGGGCCCGGATTTCGGCAATACGGTTGAGGTGCCGGATGTGATCGATGCCCAGCGCGCACGTCAAATTCTCGATGAGATCCGCCGCAGGCTCGGCAATACCCTCAGCCCTCAGCTCGAACGCGATTATCT
>JAFAGL010000176.1 GCA_023422735.1 Pseudomonadota bacterium | reverse complement strand
ATTGAAGCGCTTCAACAGCACCGGCGAGAAATAGACAGCCCAGGGATGGATCGTCGAATGATCGACGCCGATGCCGCGTTCGGCCATTATTTCCTTCAGATCACGCAGGCTCAGGCCATAGGCGAGTTACCACCGCACACACTGCAAGATAACAGATCGGTCGACGTGGCGGCCTTTGAACATTCGAAACCTCCTGAAAGTCCTCGAAGGTTCCTGCCACGCGAACGGTTGCCGAAAACTTTGCAACAAAGCCGGCTGCATTACCCCGGTTTTTCAGACGAACTCATAAGGGCCGAGGCCTTTGACGGTTCACGGATGTGTTTAGCCCGCGCTTAAAGTCGGCGGCCGTCGGCAATCACACCGGCAGGATCAGGGTCACCGCCTTGCAGCACGGCGACGATCGATCTTGCGGCCACCATATTTGTGCGGGCAAGTCCCTCGTGGGAGGAAGCGGCGGAATGGGGCGTGGCGATAACGTTGGGCAGCGCGATCAATTCCCTGGTGACATCTGACAGAGAGAAGTCGCTTTCGCTCTGATAGACATCCATGCCGGCTCCGGCCAGTTTTCCGTCTTTGAGTACCTCGAGAAGCGCGCGATCGTCCACCAATCCACCCCGGGATGTGTTAATCAGGAAAGCGGTCGGCTTCATTGCCGACAAGACTTTCGCATCTATGATGTTTCTTGTCGTGTCGGTGAGCGGCGCGTGCAGCGTGAGGTAGTCGCTTTGCTTGATGATCGTGTCGAGGGGCGCATAATCAACGCCGTCCATGGCTTCGAGCGTGGCATCTCTCCGGGGAGCATGGAACAAGACCTTGACGTCGAAGCCCTGCAGTCGCTGGATAACACAGCGTCCGATGCGGCCGGCACCGATGACGCCGACCGTCTTGCCTGTCAAGTCCGTGCTGAGCAAAATGGTCCAGTCGCCGCACAGCATCCTTTGCTGTGTTTCGCGGAATCGACGCCCGACCGCGAGCATCAGGCCGATAGTATGATCTGCGACCGACAGATCGTTTCCACCCACGGCGATGGTCGCGACCTTGCCTGTATCTCGGACCGCCGAAACATCGATTCGCTCATAACCTACGCCGCGCCGTGCGATCACCTTAAGGTGAGGCAGGTGCCGGAGCAGATCACGCGTTACATGCGCATGACCCACGACCCATCCGCTAGCGCCCTGGAGGAGCGGCACGATCTCCTCCATGGTCAGATTTCCGTCCGGTTTCGAAAGTTGCGCAATGTCGACCTGACAATTCTGCGCCGTCAGATAGTCGATGGTCGCCTGATCGAAATGCCGTTGTGTGACCACAACACGATGACGAAGGTTGCTCATTCTTGGACCTCGCGTGAAACTAGCCGGATCGGGGGGGCGTTATGGGGTTACGCTATCGCTTCTGCGACTGCCTTGGTGCATTCGACGGTTCCCGCACTGCCGCCGAGATGTCTCGTGCGCAGATGAGTATCGGCGAGTGTATGTTCGATCGCTTCTATATTGGAATTAGCCGCGGTCGGCTCGCCAAGGTGGTCCAGCATCATGGCCGACGTACATCCTCCGGCACATCCTCCCTGCCAATCCCATCACCCGGAACAACAGCGATACGATATGTGTTGCCATTGTGGGCCATATCACGGTCCCTTTCGTCCGGATAAATGTGAAGCTTGGGGTTTGCTGTTCGGATCAGTGGCTGTGTCGCTCTGGATGCAGAGCACCATGTCCGAGCGCGCGCGATATGGCGCTTCCCAGGTCGAGTACAAGCTGGATTATTTTCTCGTCGGGCACCGGCGGAAGATGCTGGATCGACCCGACAAGACCGACGCTGCCTATCAGCGTATCGCTATAGTCATATATAGGAACGGCAAGCGCATTGACGCCGAGTAGCGTTTCCTCGGGCGCAAGCGCGTAGCCGCGACGACGGATTTCGCCGACTTCGGCCATTAGCGCATCAAAGGAAACAATAGTTTTTGGCGTTGCTGCCGATATGGACTGTCTGGCCAGCCAGTCGGTGAGCGACTTCGGACCATAAGCGAGGAATATCTTGCCCTGCGCTGAACCGTTCAGCGTCAACTGGCTTCCGGCGCGGACACCGATCTCCACAGTACCGGTTCCGCCAACCGTCGTGAGAACCAGAGCGGATCTGTTCAGCGGGACGCTCAAGACAACAGACAGGTGGCTAGCGTCGCGCGCAGCTTGCATGAACGGGGTAGCGATCTCCAGCACATCGTCGCCGCGCGGCGCGAGTTTGGAAAGCAGCCATGCGCGCGGGCCGAGCTTGTAGCGGGCGGAGGCCGCATCCTGCGTCAGATAGCCTCGCGCTGTAAGGGTGTGGAGGTGTTTGAACGCGGCACCCTTGGCAATCCCCACCTTGCTGGCGATCTGAGTTACTCCCTGTGGCTCGGGAGAAAAAGCAACGCATTCCAGAATGTCGAATGCTGCATCAGATGCCTTAACGCCGCTTTGTGTTGGGTTATCCATTTGTTCTCTTAAAGGGTACGTTGATCCCGAAATTTGGTCGTGAGTGTTTACTGTAAGCAGAATTTTGCACGGTTTCTTGAACGCGAACAAGTGAAGTGGCGAAAATTTACTGCTTGACGAGTATGGCGCAGATATATAAATTGAGAACGGTGTTCTATTATGGAGAACAGCACGTGACCGTCAGAACTTCCCCTGCACAGCTCCTGAAGGGTGCTGTCGATCTGCACGTCCATAGCGGGCCTTCGCTCATGCCTCGCGCCGTCGATCATTTCGACGCGGCTCGCCAGGCGAATGATGCGGGCATGCGGGCGCTGCTGCTCAAGGATCACTACTATCCGACCATGCCTATTGCTCACCTGGTGAATCGGCATCTGGATCTCGATGTTTCGGTTCTCGGCGCCGTGGTTCTTAATTGTCCGCTCGGCGGCATCAATCCGAGCGCCGTGGACTATGCGCTGAAGCAGGGCGCCCGTATCGTCTGGATGTCGACGGCTCATGCGGAAAACCATATCGAGCATGACAAGAAGGATGCGGACTTCAAGAACAAGTTTCCCGTCAATTCGAAAAAGACGGTTTTGCCTGTCCCGCAGAGGCTAACGGATGCGTCAGGTGCTGTCACCGATGAAGTAAAGCTCATCCTGGATCTGGTCGCGGAGGCTGATGCGGTCATCTCCGGTGGGCATCATCATGTGAGTGAGTTGCATCCCTTCTACGAGGAAGCGCGCGCTCGCGGCGTGAAGCGACTGTTCCTCAATCATCCTACTTATGTAAATGAATGCAGCCTTGAGGATATTCGCCAGCTCGTCGGCCTTGGGGTCAAGATGGAGCATTCCATTTGCATGTTTGTCCCTTCGACCTTCAAGATATTTGACGAGGATCATCTGCGGCAGGTCATTGACGCCGGCGGAGTTGATGCGACCTTTTTTGGGTCCGATCTTGGGCAGAAAAACAATCCGAGCCCTGTCGAGGGGATGCGCAGCATTATCGAATTGCTGCAGTCGATGCAGTATTCCGACGCCGATATCGTAAAGATGACCGCGACGAACGCAGCTGAACTGGCTGGACTCTGACCATGCGCCAACCCGCAGTCCAGAGCTTTCGCGAGCGCATAAGATCGGGCGATGTTCTGGTCGGTGCATTTGTGAAGACTCCGGCATTTCATGCCATCGAACTGCTGGGGCTGGGCGGTCTTGATTTTGTTGTCGCCGATCGTGAGCATGCTCCGATCTCAAATGCCGATCTGGATTCTCAGGTTCTGGCTGCGGCCCGATCCCGTGTGGGGCTGATCGTGCGCGTGCCGGCGCTGAGCGCCCCGGATATCGCGGCGGCGTTAGATCTCGGTTGCGGTGGAGTCGTGGTGCCTCATATTCGCAATGAGCATGACGCGCAGTCTGTGCTGGATGCGGCTCTTTTCGAGCGTGGAAAGCGCGGATTCTCGCCCTCTGCCCGGGCGGGTGGCTATGGCACGACTCCACCCCGTGATTATCGCGAGCGTTCCGACGGCGACGCTGTCATCATGGTGCAGATTGAGGATGGGGAAGCACTGGACCGGCTGGATCAGATCGCGGCCGAAGATGTCGATGTGCTATTCATAGGGCCTGCTGATCTCGCGCTCTCACTCGGTGTCGATGCCGGCGATCCGAAGCTTTTGGACTCGATCACTAAGATCGCGGCAGCGGGCGCTCGCCATGGCAGGGCCGTCGCAATCTTCATTGTCTCGCCTGCGCAGATTTCCACCTATCGCGAACTGGGAATAAGCCTGTTCGTCTGTGGTTCGGACCAGGGGATGCTGGTCGACGGCGCTCGGCGATTGGTCGAGGCTGCTCGACCCTCTTAAATGGAAGGAAGCAAATTGACTATCAAGTCGGTGGATTGGGAAGCCATGGATTGGGTGGAAGTGCGCCGCGGTGTTCATCGCAAGGCTTTTTCAGGTGACGGGGCTACGATGGCCCTTCATCGTCTGGATCCCGGGCATGAGCCCAAACCTCATTCGCACCCGCACGAGCAGCTGATCTACATTCTGGCTGGTACCGTTGATTTTCACATCGGCGACGAAGTCGTTCGCCTGGGGGCTGGTGGTGTTGCGCAGGTGCCCTCGAATGTAATGCATCACGCCGAGGTTATTGGTGACGAGATCGTTCTAAATCTCGATGTTTTCACGCCTGCGCGACCTGAATACGCCTAACTCAACTGTTTACATGGGAGGAGATGATATGAGTATCTCTAGAATGACGCTTGCGGTGTCTGCAGGCGCCGCTCTGGTCGGGGCCATGCTAGGTCCGATCCACGCGCAGTCCGCCAAGGTGTCGCCAGAACTGATCGCCGCCGCTGAAAAGGAAGGCAAAGTGGTGTGGTACTCCACGCTGCTGGTCAACGAACTCATAAACCCGGTGACGGAAGCCTGGGCCAAGACCTATCCGAACATCAAATTGAGCTTCGCGCGCGCATCCAGCGCCGACCAAATCATCAAGATCACCAACGAGGCGGCTGCGGGCAAACTACAGGCTGACGTTTTCGACGGAACAACAACGATGTTCCCCCTGATCAAGGCTGGGATGGTCGGTTCCTACAATCCGGTCTCCGCGCAGCATTATCCGTCGGTGTATCGGGACGCAGGCGGTCTGTGGACGGCCACGAATGTTTTCGTTTCCGTCCCGGCCTACAATACCGAGTCGGTTTCGGAATCCGATGCGCCAAAGACCCTCGATGATCTGCTCGACCCTCGTTTCAAGGGTCGCATGGCGTGGAGCAACAATGCAGGGCCGGCAACGGCTCCCGGTTTTGTCGGCTCGGTGCTGATAAGGAAAGGGGAGGAAGCCGGCATGGAGTATTTACGCCAGCTCTCTTCGCAAAATATCGCAAACATCTCCGGGACGCCGCGTGTTGTCCTGGATCAGGTGATCGGCTTTAGCTATGATGTGGGCTTGATGACTTACAGCCATCACTCCATCGCCAGCGCCGCCGATGGCGCCTCTGTGAAGTGGATTAAGTTTGATCCGACCGTCGTCGTGCCAAGCTACGTCAACCTTCTGAAGGATGCACCTCACCCGAATGCGGCCAAACTCTTTATTGAATTTCTGCTGTCCGATGAGGGGCAGTCGATATTCCGCGAAGCCGGGTATGTGACCGCGTCGCCTTCCGCGCCGCCTTCAGACGCTTCCCAGCTGCCGAGCGAGGGCGATCCCGCAGCGGTCTTTATGACGCCTGACCTTGTCCAGGCCAATCTCGACCGGTGGACGTCGATCCAGAAGGAACTGTTCCCGTGACACCATGGGC
>JAFAGL010000121.1 GCA_023422735.1 Pseudomonadota bacterium | reverse complement strand
ATAAATAATCGCCGTCATGTCGCGCTCGACCGATTCATCTTTGCGCTCGGCATCCCGGAAATCGGGGAAACAACCGCAAAGGCGCTGGCACGACATTTTGACGATGTTCCCAGCCTTCTAAAGGGCGCTGCAGCGGCAAGCGCGCATCAGCCGAGCGAAGCTTGGGCAGAACTGAATGCTTTGCAGGGCATCGGCGAAAAAACCTTCGATCGCATGATGCAGACCGAAGACACTAAACTGGCAGACACGAGCTGGTCGCCGACAAAGGACAGCGGCTTGGCATTGAAGGCTAATCAGCGCGTGGCGCTGCGCGAGCGCTTCGGCGACGATGCCGTTATTCGGCAGGCGATTATGGACGCTGCACAGGGACGCCCCGGCCAAGCCTATCTCGACCTCTCCCGGGATTCCGATATTGGAACCGTTGCAACACTCTCGCTGATCCATTTCTTTGAAGAGGAGCATAATCAACGCGCCGTGGACGCCTTGCTGAAGGTTGGCGTCACTACACACAACAGCCGTGCAAAAGTGCCTTCCTCTTCTCCCGTCGCCGGGCAAACACTTGTGTTCACGGGCTCGTTGGAACGCATGTCACGCGACGAAGCCAAGGAGATGGCAGAGGAACTGGGTGCCAAAGTTTCGGGCTCGGTCTCGAAAAAAACCGATCTCGTGATTGCCGGACCCGGTGCCGGCTCCAAGCTTGATAATGCCAATAAGCTCGGGGTTCGGGTGATCTCAGAAGACCAGTGGTTTGAACTGATTGGGCGGTGAAAGCCAGAAATTGTTCTTTGGATCAAAGGAATTGGTGTGACGCGGTGTAGTAATTAACCTAAGCCGCTCCCCACCTGCCGGTTGCACGAGTCGTTATATGTCCGTTTTCTCAAATGTTGGAGACCGCAAGGCCCAGTTCCTTGCCGGCGCAAAGCTTTGCGTTCCAATCTGCGTAGCTTCCGGACCTTTCGCGGTTTTATTTGGCGCAATGGCAGTCGAAAGCGGATTGAGCGTCACTGAGGCGACCTTGATGAGCGCGATCGTCTTCGGCGGCGCGAGCCAGATGGTTGGCATCGAATTGTTTGGGCAACATATCGCGCCGTGGCTGATTGTGTTCTCGATCTTCGCCGTCAATTTTCGGCACGTTCTTTATTCTGCGGCCCTTGGGCGACATCTTTCCTATTGGTCGCCGCTCACCAAACTTGTCTCGTTTTTCTTTCTCGTGGATCCGGTTTTCGCGGAATCAGAACGACGGGTGCAATCGCGCAGAACAGTGTCCATCGCTTGGTATGCCGGCATTTCCCTGCCCATGTATTGTTCTTGGACGATCCTATCGTGGATGGGGGCTAGGTTTGGCAGTCAGGTCATTCCCGATCCGCATGCAATCGGACTTGATTTCCTTTTGCCAATCTACTTCTTGGGTCTGGTCATGGGCTTTCGGGGAAGGCCGAGATGGCTGCCGATCGTTGCCATCAGCGCAGTTGCTTCGATCATTGCTTACCGGTTCGTCGGATCGCCTTGGCATGTGAGTTTGGGCGCTCTTGCCGGGATATTTCTTGCTGCCACGCTTCCGCCGATCCAGCGCCTGAGTGGTGAGGATGCGATGGAGCCGACGGAGACCGTATGAGCAACAATCTCTGGATCATCCTTTTTGCAGGACTGGCCACCTATGCGACGCGCATTGGCGGTCATTTAATCCTGTCGCAGTTCAGGACTATTCACCCGCGCGTGCAAGCCGGTCTCGAAGCGGTACCAGCAGCAGTTCTGACGACGTTGGTGGCGCCAGCTGCGTTGAACGGCGGAACGGCCGAATGGGCCGCGCTTATAGCAGCTGCCATCGTTGGCTTGCGAACTTCAATGTTTGTGAGCTTTATGGCTGGCGCATGCGTTTTGATTGCCATGCGCCAGCTTGTGGGGTGATTATCGCGTCAGAGGACGCGTTTTGTCTTTCAGCCAGTCCGCGGCTTGGCTTTCTATCAACGCTTCAAGCTCAATACCGACATGTGCATGGTATGCGTTGAGCCAGTCGAGCTCCTCTTCTGTCAGCAGGCTGATCTCGATCAAGCGGCGCTCGAACGGACATAATGTCAGCGTCTCAAACGCGTGCATGGGAATATCGCCACCCGCGATTGCGGTCGGTTCGCTTACGACAATAAGGTTTTCCAGCCTGATCCCATAACCGCCTTGCTTGTAGTAGCCAGGCTCGTTGGAAAGAATCATGCCCGGCAGAAGCTTCTCGGTGCCAGTCTTGGCGATGCGCTGCGGACCTTCGTGGACGGCGAGATAGGAGCCGACGCCATGGCCGGTGCCATGTGCGAAATCCAGCCCGGCTTTCCAATGGCCGATCCGGGCGAAGGCATCTATATCGCAACCGCGCGTACCAACCGGAAATCGCAGCATTGAAATCGAGATCAGCCCCTTCAGCACGATCGTATAATGGCGCTTCATCTCGTCAGATGGAGTGCCGATAATTGTTGTGCGGGTGATATCGGTGGTTCCGTCTTGATATTGGCCGCCGGAATCCACCAGATACAGTTCGTTATTTTGCAGAACGCGGTTCGTCTTGTTTGTGACGCGATAATGAATAATCGCGCCGTTCGGGCCTGCGCCGGAAATCGTATCGAAGGAAATATCGCGCAAAGGCATCTGAGCTTTTTCGCCCGCTGTACGCCGACATTCTTCAAGCTTTTCGACAAGCGCAATCTCGTCCACGCTGGTACGCGCTTGGGCTTCCACCCAGCTCAGGAAATTGACCATTGCGGCGCCATCGCGCCGATGCGCGGCGCGACTGCCTTCAATCTCGGCCTTGTTTTTCGTGGCCCGTGGCAAGCGCGCTGGATCCGCAAAGGAAATAACCTGTCCGCCATTGTCTTCAACGAGCAATCGCAATTTGGCGGCGGCCAGTGAGAAATCCAGCCCGATCACCGCATCGGGCGACAGGTCGGCCACGACATTTTCTAGCTCAGATGGAGAATGCAGATCGCTGAGCTGTGTCAAATAGGCTCTTGTTTCTATGTCCAGTTTTCGCTCATCAATGAAGAGATCGGGACGCCTATCTGCATGCAGGATTGCAAAGCTCAAGGGGAGTGGGGTGTGCGGAATATCGCTGCCACGAATATTGAATGCCCATGCGATCGAAGATGGATCGGTCAAGATGGTAGCGTTCACCTGAGCGTCGCGCAGTTTCTCGGAAAGCCGGGGAAGTTTATCTTTGGCGAGTTCACCAGCAAACTTCTCCGGCTGAATCTCGACCTTGCCTGAAGGTGGCTCCGGCTGATCGTCCCAGATGCGATCCACCAGATTGTCGACGCTGATCAAGGTCGCACTGCGCCTTCCAACCGCTTTCTGAAGTTGCTCGACCTCTCCAATCGTATGAAGCCACGGGTCGAAGCCCAGTCGGGAACCCTTCGGGAGATTTTTGGCAATCCACGCTGTCGGCGGATTTTCCACCAGACTTTCGAAAGTGAAAGTCTGTGGATCGGCCTGTTGCTGCACCTGTAATGTGTAGCGCCCATCGACAAAGATCACTGCCTGATCTTCCAAGACCAGCGCAATACCGGCAGACCCCGTGAAGCCCGTCAGCCATTGCAGACGTTCGGCAAAGACTGGGACATACTCACCTTGATGCTGGTCGGCGCGCGGAATGAGAAAACCATCCACGCCAGCGTCTTTCATTGCAGTCCGGAGACGGACAATTCTTTCCGGGCCCTGCGACGGATCGGTGAGCGATTCAAATGACTGGAACATCGTAAATTTCACCTGTTTCTTGCGAAAGCAATAACACACGGACAACCCACCTAGTGCAATTTTGAGAGAATCCTCTTTGTGCACCGCAATATGACAATGCTGTCATGCACAAAAAGCACTGGTGAAATAGGTCAGTATGGCTTACCTATTTCACCAGAAACAAGTGAAAGGGGATTGCCATGACTGCCTTGATCGCAACTCGCGGTTTCTTCCGCAATATGCTCGACGCTATGATCGAAGCGCGCCATAAAGAAGCTCACCGCATGGTTGACGCTTATGAAACCACATATGGTCGTACACGCGCAGATGGGCTGGCTCGCCGCCATATCTCTTCCGGTTATTGATCAACCGAAACCTGCGTTCGAAAGGCGGTCCTGGCCGCCTTTTTTGTTGCCTATCGCTTGAGATGGATCGTTACCCAGCCCTCCAAAGGTAGCGTTTTTACATGCCGGAATCCTTGCCCGACATAAGCGGCGATCACTGCATTGCGCTGGCGCTGAAGAATGCCTGACAAAATCAGCGATCCACCCGGCATTAAGTGGTTGCGCATTTCGGGGGCCAGCCGCATCAGAGGTTTGGCCAGGATATTGGCGACAATCAGATCATAAGGCGCTGCTGCGCGGATGACGCGGTGCGCAAAACCAACCGCCGTTACGCCGCGTACCCATGCGGCCACTTGGTTGAGGCGTGCGTTTTCCACGGCGACCCGCACAGCGATGGGGTCAATATCCGTTGCCAGAACCGGACGGCGGGTGAGTTTTGCCATCGCGATCGCCAGTACCGCGCTGCCGGTACCCAGATCCAGCATACGGCGCGGATTTTCACGGCAGATCACCTCGCCGATCATCTGCAGGCAGCCAGCCGTTGTTCCGTGATGGCCAGTGCCAAATGCCAGCCCAGCTTCAATCTCAATGCCGATATCATTGGCGCGTAAACGATAGCGATCATGATGGCCGTGGACCAGAAAACGGCCTGCGCGAACCGGCTTCAGCCCTTGCAAAGAAGCAGTGACCCAATCGATTTCCGGCAAGACCTCGGATTCAATGTGAAAGCCCGTCGCTGCATCGCGCAGCCGTGTTGGCGCTGTCTCATCCTCTGCGTCGGCGTAGATGGAGATCTCATGCCGGTCGGCCGTCTCATCCAGCTCCACAATGGCAATTGGATAACCATCATCCTCGAAGATGAACTCCAACTCGCGGTGCAATCGGCGGATCGATGAACCTTCGCCAACCAGAAAGTAGCGGATCTGATCGACCATCAGGAGCCTGCCAAACGCTTCAATTTCGCGATGGCGGTGCTGCTGCTTTCGCCATAAGCAATCGTGCCGAAAAAATCGCCTGACGAATCCAACAAAATGACGGATGCGGTGTGATCCATCGTGTAATCGTCATTTTCGAGAGGCACCTTTCGCACGAAAATGCCGAACGACTTCGCCATCGCCGCTACCCTTTCAGGGTTTCCGGTCAAGCCGGTAATCTTGTCCGACACGTTGCCGACATAGGTTTTCATGATTTCAGGTGTGTCGCGTTCTGGATCGATCGAGACGAAATAAGCCTTGATGGTCCTGCCTTCATCAGCGAGCTGGCCAAGCCAGCCGTCCATTTCGTAGAGCGTGGTGGGACACACTTCCGGGCAATGGGTGAACCCAAAGAACAGAACGGAAGGATGACCGCGCAGAGCTTGTTCCGTGACAGTCTGATTATCGCCATCGACTAGCGTAAACGGCTCGCCATAGGGCTCGGCGTTGGAAGCTGTCGTGCCTTGGTAGACGATAAATGCGCCGGCGCCGATAATCACCGCGACCAAAATTGCAGCTGCACCGAGAACGATGCGCATGAGAGATGATTTTTGTTCAGTCATTCCAGAACACCAGAGAGGCTAGAAACACCACGACAGCCCCGAATTCACCAATGCCATAAAGATGGCCGGTGCATGATCCAGCCAAAGCGCGAAGCCGATCCCGGCGACGATGCCCAGCACGATCAGACCCGCAAACACGCGGGCGAGCGAAGCGACGGGAGGCGAGGGCATGATCATCCTGCTTTCATACCCTTCCCACCGCTTCAGGCAAAGGCGCATCTTGCCGCGACACCTGCCGATGACGACTTGTCGGCATCAAGGTCCTATCCCATTTGCGTGACATCCAGCGCGATTGATCGGAGAACAAAACATGTCGGTTCGGAGTTGGGCCCTGTTGGCCGTGATGATGGCAGCACTTTGCGCGCCGGTGAAAGCTGCGGAAGTCGGCAAGGTCGGGGTAGACTGGCTGGGCAACGACATCATCGTCGAGGCCATTACCGATCCAGAAGTTTCGGGTGTCACCTGCCATGTTTCCTATTTTGAGCGGGGTTTGATTGACCGGCTGCAAAAGG
>JAFAGL010000173.1 GCA_023422735.1 Pseudomonadota bacterium | reverse complement strand
GGTCTCCATCCCCAATATGCCTTAAGAACATGTGGAGTAGACGATCCACGAAACAAGCTCAGCGCCTTAACCAACCCTCAATGCGGTCGGTCGCCTCAACAATCTCGTCCATACTACCAGCATACGAAAGCCGAAGGGTCCGCTGTCCTTCATTCTGATCGAAATCGATGCCGGGCGTCGTGGCTACATGCGCTTCCGACAGCATAGCCTTTGCGAAAGTCATGCTGTCGTTGCTATGCTGCGTGACATCGCAATAGGCGTAGAATGCTCCATCCGGAGGCGCCGCAATCTTGAAGCCCAGCTCTGGCAGACGCTTCAGCAGAAAGGCACGGTTGGCCGCGTAACGCGACTTAATCACTTCGAGCTCATCTACTACCTCAAACGCCGCTATGGCAGCTGCCTGAGAAAGTTCAGGTGCCGAGATATAGAGACTCTGCGCGATCCGTTCGATCGGTCTGATCAAATGCGGAGGCAGAACCATCCAGCCGATGCGCCAGCCCGTCATGCAATAGTATTTGGAAAAGGAATTGATCACGGTCACATTGTCGTCGACGGACAGAGCGCTCAGATCCTTGGTCGTGTAGCAAAGCCCGTGATAGATCTCGTCGGAAATGGCTGTAACGCTCAACTCGGCCGCTGTTTCGACCAATGCCCGAAGCTGAATATCAGGGATGACCGCGCCTGTCGGATTCGCCGGGCTGGCAAATAACACACCGGAAAGCTTGGAAATCTTGTCAGCTTCACGCAATCGCTCCGCTGTCAGATATGGGTCACTTCCTAACTGGATCTCGACAACTTCGAGACCCAAAGCGCGAAGGATATTCCGATAGGCCGGATACCCCGGCGCGGTAATCGCCACCCTGTCACCAGGGTCGAACATGGCGAGAAAAGCGAGATTGAAACCTGCGGAAGAACCCGTTGTTACAGCAATCCGCTCCGGCGATACATCAACGCCATAATGTGAGGCGTAATGATGGCTGATCGCCTTGCGCAAAGCGGGTAATCCAAGCGCATCTGTATATCCTATCTTTCCTTTAATCAGCGCTTGGTTTGCAGCCCGCCTTACTTTCAACGGCACTGGATCTGACGGCTGCCCTACCGCCAAAGATATTACGGACTTGCCCGCCATCCGCAGTCGATTTGCTTCAGCAAGGACATCCATTGCGTGAAACGGCTCAACCTCGCTACGTTTCGAAGCAGCAGGAGAAAATGATTTGCGATCCATGGTCACCATGTCGCACAAATGCCGGAATGATGTGAGGATCACAAGTTCACGATCGCTTTGCTTCGCATCTTTCCTTCCTATGGCAGCTTCGATACCACCATCAGCATGATCAACCTAAGTTTGCTGCGCATTCGTCAGACCTGTCATCGTTTCAGCTTCGGGGTTCTCGCCGCAGCGATGACCTTATCGTTCTCCCTACCCGCGAATTCACAAAACCGCAGCGTAGCAATTGTGCGCGATGCGGAAATCGAAGCATTGGTCACCGATTACGCGCGACCCATCCTCCGCGCTGCCGGTCTGGAAAATTCCGGCATCCAGATCGTGTTGGTCAACGACCGCAGTTTTAATGCCTTTGTCGCGGGTAGAAGGATCTTCATTAACACCGGCGCTTTGATGACTGCAGAAACTCCAAACGAAATCATTGGCGTTCTGGCGCATGAAGCCGGCCACATCGCGGGCGGCCATCAACAGCGCTTGCGCGACCAGATTGCCCGCGCACAGACCGCTGCGATCGTAGCTGGACTTATCGGCATCGGTGCCATCGCCGGCGGCGCTTCTTCCGGCACAAATGGCTTGGGTCAGGCCGGCATGGGCCTTGCAATGGGCGGCTCGGAAGCTGCACGCCGAAGCGTATTAGGTTATCAACGCACCGAAGAAATTACCGCCGACCGGGCGGCGATCCATTATCTAGAAGCGACGGGACAATCCGCCCAAGGCATGCTAACCACTTTCCAGCGGTTTCAAGGGGCCCTAGCCTTATCCGGAACACGGGTGGATCCTTATCAGGTTAGCCACCCAATGCCTCGCGAGCGAATCGCAAATCTTAGCGAACTCGCTCACCGAAGCAGCTATTTCAACCAAACAGATCCGATTGACCTTCAAAAACGTCATGATCGTATCCGGGCCAAGATCGCGGCGTATACACAGGGCCAAGGCGGTGCCGGACGATTATTGCGCAGTGACCGCACAAGCGCCGCGAGTGCTTATGGAGACGCCTACACGACGCTCCTTTATGGAAATCCCCAAGCTGCGATTCGTGAAGCGGACGCCTTGGTCAAATCCATGCCACGCGATCCCTATGTTCATGAACTCCGCGGCGAAGCTTTAATGCGGGCAAACAGGCCAACTGAAGCCGCCGCAGCTTTTGCAATGGCCGTGAAGCTCGATCCGAAAGGAACGGGATTGTTACAGGTTGCTTATGGCAGAGCACTGCTAGCAACGGGAAAGCCCACCAGTCTGCAGCAAGCCATTACTGCGCTCAAGCAGGGTCTCGGTCGCGATCGCGAGTTCACTAATGGATATCAGTATCTGGCGCAGGCATATGGACGCGCAGGTCAAGTTGGCGAAGCGGAACTTGCGACAGCCGAAGGGCACTATTATTCAGGCAATTACAAGGATGCGATGATCTTCGCAGCTAGGGCCCAGCAGAGGCTAAAGCCGGGATCGCCGAGTTGGATCCGAGCGCAAGACGTAATCTCGTCGCGCACCAAATCCAAGCAATAACCAACGCTATCGCGTGCGTAGTCAGAAGGCTTTCTTATGAGCAAAATTATTTTCGGTTTGGCCGGAAGTGTGATGGCAGTGGTTTTGGTAGGCGCAGGATTTGCTGCGGGACGAATGGGTGTCCAGCCAACTAAGATTGTGTCCCATCAAGGAACTGAACGACAGGAGATCGAAAAAATCGTTCGTTCCTACATGCTCAAGAATCCAGACATTCTGCTGGAAGTTCAGGCAGCATTATCGGCGCGTGACCAGCAAGCACAGAAGCGGCAACAGCAAGCTGTTGTTGCCTCCGAGCGCGATGATATCTTCAAATCATCCATTGACGGCATCGTTGGAAACCCCGAAGCCGCAGTGACCATCGTCGAGTTTTTCGATTATAATTGTAGTTACTGCAAACATGCACTCAGCGACATGCAGACGCTCGTTCAGGACAATCCTGACCTCAAGTTTGTCATGAAGGAATTCCCAATTTTAGGACCCGAGTCTCAGCAAGCGCATGTTGTATCAGCAGCGTTACGCCGACTCGTACCTGAGAAATTTGAGGAATTTCATCTACGTATGATGAGTGGAAGCGGACGAGCAGATGAAGCGTCGGCCATCAAGACGGCCCTTGCCCTCGGGGTAGACGAGGAGGCTCTACGGAACGCGATGGCGGATCCATCGATCATGGACGAATTTGCTAAAACATATGAATTGGCAAACAAGCTTTCGATCACCGGTACCCCCTCTTATGTTATTGGCGAGGAGGTTGTATTTGGGGCTGTTGGCGCGCCGGATCTTTCGCAAAAACTCGACGCTATTCGCGCACTTAACTGAACCTTCACCATCGCGCGTTCAAGGGAAAAACCATCTCACGGTCTTTTCGTAAGCGGTCCGCCGCCTTATAGAGATCGCGATTGCGCCTTCTTAACAAGGCCCTGGGAAATGTAATGGCGAAACCGATTTTCATTCTGAACGGTCCCAACCTCAATATGTTGGGCAAGCGCGAGCCAAGTATCTACGGCAATGGTACGCTGGCACAGATTGAGATCGATTGTGTTGCGGAAGCGAAAAAGCTTGGTCACGCGATCGATTTTCGCCAAAGCAATCACGAAGGTGTTCTGGTGGATTGGATTCACGAGGCGGGAACTTCCGCTTCCGCGATTATCATCAATCCTGGCGCTTATAGTCATACATCGATCGCTTTGCACGATGCGATCAAATCAATCGGCTCATTTCACGTAGCCGAAGTGCACATTTCGAACATCCACGCGAGAGAAGAGTTTCGGCATCAGTCCATGGTTTCACTTGCCGCCACGGGCGTAATCTGCGGGTTTGGGGCTTATGGCTATCAACTCGCTCTCAAGGCTGTAGCGGCACAGCTATGACCGAGGCCGATCAAAGAACGAAGGACATTAAAACTATGGCGAACAAGCCGAGTGGCATCGACCAGCAACTCATTCGTGATCTGGCGGGCATCCTAAACGATACCAATTTGACAGAGATCGAAGCTGAGTATGGTGACCTCAAGCTTCGAGTCGCACGCCATATGCAGCCAGTGCCAGCTTTCGCGCCGAGCTATGGGCAGCCGCCGGCACCGGCCGCGACGGTTGGAGCCGCCGCACCAGCGCCGTCCGGGGCTGCACCGGCGGTCGACAACTCGAAGAACGCCGTGAAGTCACCAATGGTCGGCACCGCCTACCTGGCTCCTGCCCCGGGTGCGCGGCCATTCGTTGAAGTCGGCCAAACCGTTCGTGAAGGGCAGACGCTGCTCATCATCGAAGCCATGAAAACCATGAACCAGATTCCTGCTCCGCGCTCGGGCACCGTCACAGCGATCATGTGCGAAGATGCTCAACCCGTGGAATTTGGCGAACCTCTGGTGGTGATCGAGTAAAGCTATGTTCAACAAGATCCTCATCGCAAATCGCGGCGAGATCGCGTTGCGTGTGCTGCGCGCAGCCAAGGAACTCGGCATTCAGACGGTAGCCGTTCATTCCACAGCTGATGCGGATGCGATGCATGTGCGGCTTGCCGACGAGAGTGTTTGCATCGGGCCTCCGCCCGCGCGTGACAGCTATCTCAACATTCATCAGATCGTGGCCGCTTGCGAGATCACCGGCGCCGACGCGATCCATCCGGGCTACGGTTTCCTGTCCGAGAATGCCAAATTCGCAGATATTCTTGCGGCTCATAACATCACGTTCATAGGCCCAACCGGCGATCATATTCGCATTATGGGCGACAAGATCGAAGCGAAACGCACCGCGAAACGATTGGGTATCCCCGTCGTTCCGGGATCAGAAGGTGCCGTTTCGGATGAAACCGAGGCGAAACGGGTTGCGGCGGAGATCGGATATCCAGTTCTGATCAAGGCATCAGCCGGCGGTGGCGGTCGCGGCATGAAGGTGGCCCGCACCGAGGCCGATCTTGCCGAAGCACTGGCAACCGCGCGCGCGGAAGCTGGCGCAGCCTTTGGCGATGACGCTGTTTATCTTGAAAAATACCTGGAGAAACCACGTCACATCGAAGTCCAGATCATGGGCGACGGCATGGGCAAGGCCATCCATCTGGGCGAGCGCGACTGTTCCTTGCAGAGGCGGCACCAGAAGGTCTGGGAAGAAGCCAATTCGCCGGCGCTTGATGCTGAGACCCGCGAACGTATCGGCATGATCTGTGCCAATGCAGTGGCGGATCTCGGTTATTCCGGCGCTGGGACAATCGAGTTTCTGTACGAAAACGGCGAGTTCTATTTCATTGAAATGAACACCCGCCTTCAGGTCGAACATCCTGTTACCGAAGCAATCACTGGTCTTGACCTTGTTCACGAGCAGATCCGCGTCGCTGCCGGGCTGGGGTTGTCCCTCACGCAGTCCGAAGTCCGCTTCTCCGGACATGCGATCGAGTGTCGGATCAACGCCGAGGATGCGCGCACCTTCGTTCCCTCGCCGGGCACGATAACGCATTTCCACACGCCGGGTGGCCTTGGTATTCGCGTGGATTCGGGAGTTTACAACGGCTACCGCATCCCCCCTTACTATGACAGCCTCATCGGCAAGCTAATCGTTCATGGGCGCACACGCGTAGAGTGCATGATGCGACTGCGCCGCGCTCTGGATGAGTTTGTCGTCGACGGTATCAATACGACGCTGCCCCTATTCAGGGATTTGGCTGGAAACGCCGACATAGCCAAAGGTGAATACGACATTCATTGGCTCGAAAAACATCTCACTGATAAATCGTAAGATTCACACCGGTGGCTGAGCGCCCATTCGCACCCGGCCATCGGATCCCACCTGATCTTTTATTGCGCGCTTACGCCTCAGGCGTCTTCCCCATGTCAGAAGATGCAAGCGATCCGGAAGTGTTTTGGGTTCGTCCTGAAGCACGCGGAATCATTCCGCTCGATGCTTTCCACATTTCCAAAAGCCTTCGGAAAACGATCCGCCAAGGATTGTACGAAGTGCGTCGAGACACAGCTTACGGAGCCGTTATCGATGGATGCGCGGAACACGGTCAGGATCGGGAGCAAACATGGATCAATGGGCCGATCCGACAAGCCTATGGCGAGCTATTTAATCTCGGACACTGCCACACCGTAGAAGCCTGGTGGGAGGACGAACTTGTCGGTGGCCTGTATGGCGTAACGCTCGGAAAAGCTTTTTTTGGGGAAAGTATGTTTTCTAGAAAAACAGACGCCTCCAAAGTTTGTCTGGTTCACCTTGTCGAACACCTAAAGACTTCAGGCTTCATTCTACTCGACACTCAGTTCAACACTGAACACCTGGCTCAATTTGGCGCCATTGAGGTTCCGCGCGCGCGCTATGAGCAGCTTTTGGGGTCCGCTCTGGAGGGCGACCCCGCACAATTTTAAGGTAAATATATTCTCAACCAGAAATTAAGGAGTCGACAAGGCACGCGGTGGAATTTGAATCAAACTCTGTATGCGATCTTGGCTGTCACTCAATGTCTGTCCGTCATTGTCTTCCGCGTTGAGGAGACCTGCGATGTCGGTTGTGAAGATTGTTTCTTTGCTGATTCTTACTGGGTTGTCGGTGCTTGCAGGCCTTTTTGTGGCTAATGCTTCCCCCTTTATGACGCTTTCAGGTCGCACCAGCCAACCAATCGGCCACTACGAGTTTTGCCTGAAAAACTCTTCGGAATGCAGCCGCAATAGCAGCTCAGACTCGCCCCTCAGCCTAAGCAAAGAATGGTGGACCACCATTCATGAGGTAAATGCAATCGTTAACACAATGGTGCGTCCCCTCAACGACATCGCAATGTGGGGCAAAGAAGAGGTCTGGTCATATCCCGTGGGAGGTATGGGAGACTGTGAAGACTATGTCCTTGAAAAGCGCCGGATGTTGTTGAGCAAAGGGCTTTCTGCCTCCCAAATTCTCATCACCGTTGTTCGCCAAACCAATGGAGCAGGTCATGCGGTACTAACGGTGCGCACCTCTGCGGGCGATCTAATCCTCGACAATCTAGAAACACGCGTGCTTGCTTGGTCAGATACCGACTATCAGTTCCTCAAACGACAATCAGAGCGCCATGCGGGTATCTGGCTAGCGATTGAACATAGCACAGATATCCCAGTTGGAAGTCTGCGACGTTAGACTTCCGCGCACAGCGGGGACGACTTATTTTTTATCGCTTCGTTGCAGCCCAGCTTTGAAGCGCAGTGCGTTGCTCTGATAGGAAATCGCAGACCCTCGAAGAGCGTCGATCTGGACCTCACCCAATGTCCTTGCAACCCGAGCCGGCGATCCAACAATCAGGGAATTAGGCGGGAACGTCTTGCCTTCCGTGACCAAGGCTCCAGCGCCAACAAGGCTGTTGGCACCAATCTCGGCACCATTCAAAATGATTGCCCCCATACCCACGAGCGAATTATCACCGATCTTGCAGCCATGCAGAATTGCACGGTGGCCGATTGTACAGCCTGCACCGACAGTCAAGGGATATCCCACGTCGGTGTGCATCATCACATGCTCTTGGACATTCGATCCATCACCCACGTGTATCGGCTCATTGTCGCCACGGAGAACGGCGCCAAACCATATTCCAACTTTCTGACCGATAAGAACTCGCCCGATCACAGAAGCGTCCGGCGCAATCCACGCATCCTCCGCAATATTCGGCGCAGCGTCGTCGAGTTGATAGGTCGGCATATCTGTTCTCCTCTCCGGTCGGTTTTCATTGTAGGTATGCGCCCAGCCGTCGCAAGAGAAACGGCGTAGATCATCTCTTTCGCCCAACAAAAAAGCGCGCCACACAGGGCGCGCTTTTGGAACTCGGCGGCGCTTCTAAAGGATCACAGATCGATATCGAGGATCGCCATCGAAAAATTATAGGAAAGTTCGCCTTCTTCCTCGTCCTTGAAGACGATGCCCAGAAACTCGTCTCCCATATACACTTCGGCCGAATCGTCTTTGCGTGGGCGAGGCTTTACCTGCAAGCCGGGATTTTGGAACACCCGCTTGAAATAGGCGTCGAGCTTTTTAATCTCGTCGGGCTTCATGGCTGGGTACTCCTAAGCTTATTTGAAAGAAAGCGCTTCTGACACGGCACCGAAAACTCGTAAAGGCTCAGGGGCGAGATTACGTCCCTTCTTGGCAGTTAAAACTCTTCATCTGCGTGCGAGGGAAGCGCTTGATCCATCAAACGTGATGGTTGCTCGCAGCCCGCTTCCCCAACGATGCGGGCAGGCACTCCAGCGACTGTCTTGTTATGAGGTATGGACTTCAGCACAACAGAACCTGCCGCAATTTTTGAGCAGTGACCAATCTCGATATTTCCAAGGATTTTTGCGCCAGCGCCGATCAAAACACCATATCGTATCTTAGGATGACGATCCCCACCCGCTTTACCCGTCCCGCCCAAGGTGACGCTGTGCAGCATCGAAACATTGTCCTCGACAACAGCTGTCTCGCCAACGACCAAACCGTGAGCGTGGTCAAGAAAGATGCCCTTGCCAAATGAAGCTGCTGGATGAATGTCCGTTGCGAAAACGGACGACGAACGGCTTTGAAGGTAAAGCGCGAAGTCTTTGCGCCCGCCCTGCCAAAGCCAATGGGCAAGCCGATGGGTTTGTAGCGCGTGGAATCCTTTGAAATAAAGAATCGGCATTAAGAACCGATCGCACGCAGGGTCCCGATCGTAGACTGCCTGAATATCGATCCGGAGTGTCTTGTTCCAGTCAGCACTTTCGCGGTTCATCGCTCCGAATGCCCGCCGTATCACCTCCGCACTGATATCGCGATGATCGAGCAGTTCCGCGATCCTATGTATCACAGCATTCTCGAGTGAATCCTGATTTAGTATTGTAGAGAAAAGAAATGCCGCAAGCAGGCGGTCGCCCTCGACAGCAGATGCTGCCTCTTCTCGAACAGCGTTCCAAATTGGATCGATAGGCGCTACGACGCTCGGTCGATTTACGCTACGGATATTCATGTGGCCTGCTCCGGTGTCGAAACGCTTGCACCTCAAACGGATAGAAAGCGATTTCTATGACAAAAGCCTGCGCGGTGAAAATGATTTTTCTTTCACAGGTTCCAGATTAGAACAGAAGACCGGACTTCTGTCCTTTCAAGACCCCATTGGTGCGATCAGCGCAGCGGATGGTTCTGGTAAAACTGCAATACGCGGGCTTTGAATGTCTTGTCTCCGACTGATAACATGTGATCGCGCCCCTCAATCCCAAAGCTTTCTGCGTTCGGCATCATGTTTGCGAGCCGCTCAGGCGAACCGCCTATATCGTCGGTCGTGCCAACTGCGACAAGCGTCGGCTGCTTGATCCGAGCCATATCGTCAGGCGTAAGTTCCGCACGGGACTGAGCAATACAAACAGCCAGTGCCTTCCGGTCGCTTTGTGTCTGATCTGCAAAAGTGCGAAACATCTTGCCGCGCGGATGGGTGATTGTTGACGCATCGTCCGCGGACAAAGCTTCTGCGATCGGATCCCAATCTCCAACGCCGTCAACCATGCCCGAGCCCAGTCCACCGAACACCAGGGTGGTAACATGATTAGGGGCTTTCAGAGCAAGGAAGGCGGCGACTCTCGCTCCCATGGAGTATCCCATGACGTGGGCTTGTCTGATGTGAAGATGATCCAGAAGCGCTATACCATCTGATGCCATCCTAGTTGTATGGTAGTCACCAGGGTCATAACTCTTCGTACTCTTGCCGTGCCCCCGATGATCAAAAGCAACAACTCTGTAACCTGCATCCCTCAAGGTTTTAACCCAACCCGGATTGATCCAGTTTATGGCCGTATTCGAAGCAAAGCCGTGCAAAAGTAAAACAGGGTCGCCCTCACCTTCGTCAAGGTAAGCCAGATCGAAACCGTCATGAAAGAAAGTCGTCATAGAAGTCACTGTTCTTTGTTGCCGCCCGCCGCATTTTGAATGGACGGGTGAAAAAACCTGTCGCCTATCTTCATGCCTGTTTCATTGGCTATGCCAGCCTTCAACTCAAGCACAAAGCGAACAGGTTCAGGAACAGATATAACTTGCTCTGAGAATGGCTTACCCTGCTTTATTCCAGCGACTGCACCATCCTCACGAATGAAGATCAGGTCCAAAGGCATCGGCGTGTTCTTCATCCAGAAACCCACCGGCTGAGCGGTATCAAACACGAACAACATGCCACGATCGTCAGGCATGTCTTGACGATACATCAGACCTCGCGCGCGCTCCAACCCATCATCAGCGATTTCGATCGAAAACTCTCTCTCACCTGTTATCGTCTGCACGATCAGCGGCCGGCTATCGATCGGAAGGCTCATTGCCTGCCCGTCATTCGCATGAGCGAAGCCTGAAATACCTGACGAGGAAACGAAAACAATCAA
The DNA here is from genome assembly GCA_023422735.1 of Pseudomonadota bacterium. Classification (GTDB taxonomy): domain Bacteria; phylum Pseudomonadota; class Alphaproteobacteria; order Rhizobiales; family Rhizobiaceae; genus Tianweitania. Next base: position 6,749 of record JAFAGL010000173.1, on the reverse strand, counting down.
GAAGGCCGAAAACATCAGCGCTCGAAGAACCGTAAATCGCGTCACAGGCGGAATCCTTGCTTCAACGAGCCGGAGTTAGTGCGAAACTGGCAAGGTTCCCATATCTGGATGGACTTCTGCCGCCATCAAACCCTTACCGCTCTTTCCGAAGCGGACAAGCACTACCTGCCCCGGACGCAACTCCGTCAAACCGTAACGACGTAAAGTTTCCATATGGATGAAGATATCTTCCGTCCCCTCGCCGCGCGTCAGAAAGCCGAAACCCTTCGTACGATTGAACCATTTCACGATTGCGCGCTCGATGCCGCTTTCAGCCTTTACCGCAGTGTGGGTCCGATGCTCTGCTTGTTCTACGGGGTTAATCGCTGTCGACATGTCGACCGAGAGAACCTTGAATGCCTGAAGACCGCGCTCCCCCTGCTTCACGAGACATACAACCCTAGCGCCCTCCAAGACGCTTTGAAAACCGTCTCGCCTCAGGCAAGTCACATGTAAAAGCACATCGCCCAACTCGGGCAAATCAGGCAAGATAAAACCGAAGCCCTTGGAAAGGTCGAACCACTTAATAGAGCCGGCAAGTTCGAGCACATCTGCTCCTTCGCCGCTTTCTACATTGATATTGCTCGCAGTTCCGGCCTTATCGGCATCATTCCGCGCTGGAAAGGCCTTTTGCCCCATTTGTCCGCGAGCCCCTTCGCAACACCAAATCACTGATTCCGATGGCAAGATAGCATCGCGGAGTCAGGGCTGCGCAAGAGCCGGTGACGACTTTTTAACATTTGTCTGTCTTGTCGATTCTTGCTGTGTGCTATCCATCACACTGCTGATGGACTTCTTTCCCTTGCGTCTGAGCGGGCGAACTCCATATCAGCGGGCAATATTCACAAACCTGGTTTGATTTCATGCGCTATCTTCACACTATGATCCGCATCCGTGATATCGATGAATCGCTCGAATTTTTTATTGAGAAGTTCGGATTGGTGGAAATTCGACGTGTAGAAAACGATAAAGGCCGGTTTACCCTTATTTTTCTTGCCGCGCCGGCAGACGAAAAAGCGGGAGCATCGCGTCAAGCCCCACTACTTGAGCTAACTTATAACTGGGATCCTGAGGAATATACCGGCGGCCGCAATTTCGGTCACCTTGCCTATGAAGTCGATGACATTTACGCGATCTGCCAGCGGTTAATGGACCACGGCATTACGATTAATCGCCCGCCTCGTGACGGAAACATGGCATTTATCAAGACGCCGGACGGTATATCCATCGAACTATTGCAAAAGGGGTCAGCTCTTGAAGTTGCCGAGCCTTGGGCGTCGATGCAGAACACCGGCACCTGGTAATCACCCAACTCTCCAGGTTGATCTCATGCGTCCCTGTGGCTAACAAGCATTTGAACAAATGTTTGGCTGACAGCCTGGAGAAACGGAATGAAGGACGTGCTGGTCGAACTCGAGCGTCGCCGTAGCGTTGCATGTGCTGGTGGTGGTGCAGAGCGCATTGCTGCCCAACACAAACGTGGCAAGCTGACCGCACGGGAGCGTATCGCCATTTTTTTAGATGAGGGCTCGTTTGAGGAGTTCGACATGTTCGTCGAACACCGTTCTACCGATTTTGGTATGGAGAAGACCAAATATGCCGGAGACGGTGTGGTCACCGGCTGGGGTACCGTCAACGGAAGAACCGTCTTCATCTTCGCCAAAGATTTTACGGTGTTTGGCGGTTCTCTTTCTGAAGCGCACGCAGAAAAGGTCATCAAAGTTCAAGAAATGGCGTTGCGAAACCGCGCGCCCATTATTGGACTTTATGACGCCGGAGGCGCACGCATCCAGGAAGGTGTTGCAGCCCTTGGGGGTTATGCGGAGATCTTCCAGCGTAATGTTTTGTCGTCTGGCGTCATTCCGCAGATTTCTCTGATCATGGGGCCGTGTGCCGGTGGCGATGTATATTCACCGGCGATGACAGATTTCATCTTCATGGTTCGCGATACGTCCTACATGTTCGTGACGGGGCCGGATGTGGTGAAAACGGTGACGAACGAAACCGTCACGGCCGAGCAACTGGGCGGAGCTTCAGTCCACACAACAAAATCCTCGATTGCCGATGGCGCCTACGACAATGACGTGGAAGCACTTTTGCAGATGCGCAGGCTGATCGACCTGCTGCCACAGTCCAATACCAGTGACACTCCAGAGATCGAAAGCTTCCAGAGCGTAGATGAAGTTGATCTTTCGCTCGACCGATTGATCCCGGATAACGCGAACAAGCCTTATGATATCAAGGAGCTTATCCTGAAGGTCATCGACGAGGGCGACTTCTTCGAAATTCAGGAAAGCTTTGCGAAAAATATCATCACCGGCTTCGGTCGCGTCGAAGGCCGAACCGTTGGATTCGTGGCGAACCAGCCAATGGTTTTGGCTGGCGTTCTTGATTCCGATGCCTCACGCAAGGCGGCGCGTTTCGTTCGCTTCTGTGACTGCTTCAATATTCCAATCGTGACGTTCGTGGATGTTCCAGGCTTCCTACCGGGAACAAGTCAGGAATATGGTGGCCTCATCAAGCACGGGGCGAAGCTCTTGTTCGCTTATGCCGAGGCAACAGTTCCAAAAATCACCGTGATCACCCGCAAGGCTTACGGCGGCGCTTACGACGTGATGGCCTCCAAGCATCTGCGCGGTGATATGAATTATGCCTGGCCGACGGCGCAGATCGCGGTGATGGGCGCCAAGGGGGCAGTCGAGATCATCTACCGAAAGGACATCGGAGATGCTGAGAAGATCGCCCAGCATACGAAAGCCTATGAAGAACGGTTCCTCTCGCCATTCGTGGCTGCCGAACGCGGCTATATCGATGAAGTGATCATGCCGCATTCCACCCGTCGCCGTATTGCGCGCGGCCTGCGGATGCTTCGCAACAAGGATCTGCAAAATCCCTGGAAGAAGCACGATAATATTCCCCTGTGAAGGCAAGTGCCTTTGCAGCAGAAACGGCGTCCCGTTGGGCGCCGTTTCTGTTCAAATTTATCCAAGCGGCCATACAAGCATAAGCGCGGGCACGGCCACCACCACCACTAGAATGGAGAGGGGAAGCCCGAGACGGGGATAATCGCTGAACCTGTAGCCACCCGGCCCCATCACCAGCGTATTGCATTGATGGCCGATTGGCGTGAGGAAATCGCACCCTGCCCCGATTGCAACCGCCATCAGGAATGCTTCCGGTCGAAATCCAAGCCCGCTTGCATAGCTTGCTGCAATGGGCGCCATCACAAGCACGGTCGCGGCATTGTTTAGGAAGGGCGTGACCGCCATGGCTGCGACTATGACCAGTGCCAAGGCTCCATAGGCCGGCAAGGCACTGCCGATCACGACCAGGCCTTCAGCAATCAGGTCCGTCGCACCGGTTTCACGCAAAGATTCGGAGACCGGTATGAGTGCCGCAAGCATGACCAGGATCGGTCCATCCATCGCGCCATAGACTTCACGGGTCGGGATCGTCTTGGCAAGGACCATGGCCACGGCTGCGGCGAAGAAGGCAACGGCCACGGGAACCACACCAGTTGCGGTCGAACCCATTGCGGCAAGCAGGATAATCAGGGGAACGAGGCCGCGACGCACGCTACCGAGCAGAATGGATCGCTCAGCGAGTGGCAGACAACCAAATTCGCGAAGCAATCCGGGCAAGGCATTGCGCTCGCCTTGCAACACAATGACATCACCCATTCTGAACCGGACATCATTGAGCCGCTCGGAGATCCGGCTGCCACGGCGGCTGATTGCCAAGAGATTGATATTGAACCGGTCAAACAGCAGGAGCTGGCGCGCCGACCAGCCGATCAAAGCGGAATTTTCGCCGACCACCGCCTCAATGGCGGAGATTTCCGAACTCGGCTCGTCGCCCTTCACATCGCGGTCGCCTGTTACCGAAAGACCTTCTTGCGCGACAAGACGGTCGAGCGCTTCAGGGCCACCTTCAAGCAGAACGATATCACCTTCGCGCAACACTACATCCGGTAGCGGGGTGACGCGCACGCCTTTGGCACGAATCACGGAAGTCACTGTCGCGCCACCGGCTGCTGCGCTCAAGAGATCCGCAATGGTCTTGCCCAAAAGCGCCGATTTCTCGGTGACACTGGCCTCGGCAATATAATTCTTTATGTCGATCGCTTCATCGAGGCTCGCCGTTGCACGGGTGCGCTGAGGCAGGAGCCTGTAACCGAACATCAGGAATACGATACCCACAACGGTCAGGATGCCGCCGACCGGCGTAAAATCGAACATGGTGAACGAGGTGCCGGTAATTTCCTCGCGCAATCGCGAAACGATGATGTTCGGCGATGTCCCGATCTGGGTCATCAAACCGCCAAGCAAGGACGCAAAAGCCATGGGCATAAGGAAAACCGATGGCGAGACATTGCTGCGCTTGGCGAACTGGAAGGCAATCGGGATCATGATTGCCAGTGCGCCGATATTCTTTACGAAGGCCGACAAAACGGCAACGATGGTCACCAGAATGACCAGTTGCAAGCGCACGGTCGAGACCTTGGGGAAATAACGCTGGATCAAAAGCTCCATGATACCTGATCGGGCCACACCGGCGCTGACGAGCAGCGCGCTGCCGACAATGATCACGATATCATCGCTGAAACCGCTGAACGCGCGTTCAGGCGGAACGATGCCGACCGCCAAAGCGGCGAGAAGCGCAACTGCCGCGACGACGTCGTATCGGAAGCGCCCCCAGATGAAAGCGGCCATCATCAATGCGATGACGGCAAAAGATAAAATCTGCGGAAGTGTCATGAATGCACGGACCCTCGACCCTCGCGCTCGGACGAGGTGAAGCGAAATGTTGTGCTTCGCGGTAAAAAGTCAAAGTGATATGAGAACGAATTCCGCTTCTTCGATTGTTCGTCACGACGGAAACAAAGCCGCATGACCGAACCCGCTCTGACAGTTCCTTCCAGGCCCGCTCGCATTCGGGTGATCGACATTGCGCGCGGTGTCGCGCTTCTTGCGATGGCGATCTATCACTTCACATGGGATCTCGAATTTTTCGGATATCTCGAGCCTGGCACCACGGCGCAGGGCGGATGGAAACTGTTTGCCCGCGCGATCGCATCGAGCTTCCTTTTTCTTGTCGGCGTCAGCCTCGTGCTGGCACATGCGAGAGGCGTGCGCTGGAAGCCGTTCGCGATCAGGTTGGCCCAGGTCGCGGCGGCGGCGGCGGCGATTTCGATCATAACCTATTTCGCCGTGCCGAACGGTTTCATCTTTTTCGGCATCCTGCATCAGATCGCGCTGGCGAGTCTGCTCGGCGTCATCGTGCTTCGGCTGCCGGCCCTTGTGCTGATCGCGCTTTCCTTTCTCGCGATCGCCGCCCCGGCTTTCCTGCGTTCCGCTATTTTCGATATGCCCTGGCTTTGGTGGGTCGGCCTTTCGAGCAACAATCCACCATCCAATGATTATGTGCCTCTATTTCCCTGGTTCGGGGCAGTCGTGCTCGGAATGGCAACAGCCAAGATCGCAAGGCAAACCGACGCAATGGAAGGCTTGCGCTCAATCCAACCCGGCCGATGGGCGCATCTGCTTGAATGGGGCGGGCAGCATTCTTTGGCATTCTATCTGCTGCACCAACCAATCCTGATCGCTTGCGTGTGGCTAGGATCGCAGGTGCTTCCGCCCCCTGCCGCCGATCCGCGCGCCGGTTTCCTCCGCGCCTGCTCGCAGCAGTGTTCCGAAATGCGCGAGGCTGCATTTTGCGAACGCTATTGTGGCTGCATGCTCGATAATATTTCGGGCATGGCGGGAGGCCTTGGCGCGCTCGATCAAAGCTCAACGAACGCCGAAACGCAGAGCCAGATTGAAAGCTTTGCGGCGCAATGCACGATGCAAACCGAAAGTGATCTTCTTTCGCAGCCGTCCAACTAGGCTGGCCTGCTTAGCCGGGCATACGTACCCATTCGCCCTCGATCACGCGACCTTCGCCCGTCTTGCGGCCTGACTTGCGACCAGCCTCGCGCGTTGCCCGAAACGGCGCGCTTTGGCGCTCGTGCAGGTGGCGCTTGAGCAGCACGACATTGCGCAGATTCGCGCGGAAAAACGCATCGCCGACCCAGCCTGCGACCGGCACGATACTGATGCCAAAATCGATCCCGAGATTGGCAACCATGCGAACCAGCACAGTCTTTGGCACGCCCAGACGCCAGGCTTCCCAGATAATGTATGCCGTCAAGGATTTTGCGACCAGCAGACCAGCGCCGGGCACGAAGTTCAAAAGCGCATCCGCGCCAACCCGTGTTCCGATGATGGGGACACGAAACGCGCTGTCAAGAAAGATCGACAAGCGGTCGAGGCGCAAAAGGGCTGCAGCATCACCTTCATGGCTCGGCGCCTTTTGCGCGAACAATGTACGAAACCCACCAATCGCCTGCTGGAAAACGGTCATGCAAAACTCCTCTCAATTCAAACCATGCGGTCAACCGACTGGTTCACCAATGGCCCGGTTAGTGAGAGGGTCCGACATCGCTGCGGCGTTTCAATCCGCAACCAGAGGGGCCCGGACCCCGACTTCATTCATATTGGGATCGCCACGTGCCATCGCAAGGGCCGTATCCATCTCAGCCATTTTGACTGGGACCTGTGCAGCTGAGGCAATCGACATGTCAAAGAACGCAGAAATCTGAGCACGGCTTATTGTCTTCCCGACCGTGATGGTTCGGGAAGCGGACACGAAACGCCGCGCCTTCTGAGAGT
>JAFAGL010000116.1 GCA_023422735.1 Pseudomonadota bacterium | reverse complement strand
CTCGAATTGAGCGGAGATCCGCTGGATCGGGTTTCGGCGATCTTCTGGATGCTCGCAAGTGCGCATACAAATTCGGCAATTCAGGAAATTGAGCGCTCTATTTCCCCGAAAATGGCTCGCCATTCATCCAAAATAGTCATGAATGGCACGCTGTTTTGGCGAATTGACGAGCTGTATACGCAGCGCGAGAACCTTGATCTCGATCCTGAAACGCTGCGCGTTCTGGAAAAGACATGGCGACGCTATGTTCGTTCCGGTGCGAAATTGCCCGAAGCAGATCAGGCGACCCTTGCGGCGATCAATGAAGAATTGGCGAGTTTGGGCGCGAAATTCGGACAGAATGTTCTGGCCGATGAGAGCAGCTGGGCGATGTTTCTGGATGAAGCCGATCTCGTCGGCCTGCCTGATTTCCTAAAGGCTGCCATGGCCGAAGCTGCGGCTTCGCGTGGTGAGCCAAACCGTTATGCCGTAACGCTTTCGCGGTCGATCTATGAGCCTTTCACGACCTTTTCCGAGCGTCGCGATTTGCGCGAAAAGGCGTTTCGCGCCTTCACTATGCGCGGTCAAAACGGCGGTGAAACCGATAATGGCGAGACGGTTCGCCGGACGCTGGAACTGCGCGCGCAAAAAGCTCGGCTGCTTGGTTATCAAAGCTATGCCGCGCTGAAGCTCGAAGAAACCATGGCCAAGACGCCGGAAGCGGTGGGCGGATTGCTTGATCCGGTGTGGAAGAAGGCGCGCGAGAAGGCTGATGCTGAGCGTGAAGGGCTGGCCGAAATTGCTGCTGCCGAAGGTCAGAACCACGCAATCGCAGGATGGGACTGGCGCCATTATGCCGAGAAGCTGCGGGCTGCGCGCTTCGATTTCGACGAAGCGGAATTGAAGCCCTATCTGCAGCTGGAAAATGTGATCGCCGCCTGTTTCGACGTTGCCACCCGGCTGTTCGGTATCGGTTTCCGCGAAGAAAAAGGCATCGTTGCCTGGCATCCAGATGTGCGTGTTTTCGCCGTTCTGGATGCTGACGGTTCCCGGTGCGGCACCTTTCTTGCCGATTATTTCAATCGCCCAACCAAACGTTCCGGCGCCTGGATGAGCGCCCTGCAAAGCGGCTACCGTCTTGGCGAAGGCTCAACGCCGATCATCTATAATGTCATGAACTTCGCGCGTCCGCCGGAAGGCAAACCGGCGCTGTTGTCGCTGGACGAGGCGCGCACGCTTTTCCATGAATTTGGCCACGCTTTGCATGGCCTGCTTACAGATGTGACATGGCCTTCGGTCGCCGGAACCGCTGTTTCGCGCGACTTTGTGGAACTGCCGTCCCAGCTTTACGAGCATTGGCTGACCGTGCCGGAAGTTCTGGAAAAGCATGCACGCCACGCACAAACCGGCGAACCGATGCCGAAAGAACTGATCGACAAGATGGAAGCGGCGCGCACCTTCAATGCAGGTTTCGCAACCGTCGAATTCACCGCCTCCGCCTTGATCGACATGGCCTATCACAGCCGTGCGGACGCACCTGCCAACCCACTGGCATTTGAGGCGGAAAGTCTTGCCGCCCTTCAGATGCCGGATGCAATCGCGATGCGCCACCGCACGCCCCACTTCCAGCATGTCTTTGCAGGTGATGGATATTCCGCCGGCTACTATTCCTACATGTGGTCGGAAGTGCTCGACGCCGATGCTTTTGCAGCGTTCGAGGAAACCGGCAATGCGTTTGATCCCGACACGGCGTCCCGGCTTCGCAAGTTCATCTATTCGGCGGGCGGTACGCAGGATCCCGAAGCGCTCTACACCGCATTCCGTGGACGCATGCCTTCGCCCGAAGCCATGATGATCAAGCGCGGGATCGCCTGAAACATGGAATTGCCGGCGCCTTTGCGACAGGCAGTCAATGAGGCGCTTGCTGGTGTGGCGCTGGGCGATCTTCAAAAGGCATCGCAGCGTTTGACACAGCGCTATCGCGCTGAAACGCGCGACGGCACGCTTCATCTCGACGGTGAGGCTGCGGCACTTGCTTATGTAACCGCGCGCCTGCCCGCGACTTACGCGGCTGTCCGCGCGGCGATGGAATACACTGCCGAACTGGATCCCGACTTTCAACCCGAAAGCCAGATGGATATTGGTGCCGGTCCCGGAACTGCCATGTGGGCAGCCACCGATTGCTGGCCGAGCCTCGTACGCGCCGATATGCTGGATGCCAGCCCAGCAATCCGGGCGCTTGGGAACCGTTTTAGCGCTTCCATGCCTTCAGCAGAAATTGCCTGGCATGATTTCGATATTTCGCGCGATCATTTGCCGGAACGAAAAGCCGATCTGGTTACGCTTGCTTATGTTCTGGATGAACTGGCTACGGAAACCCGGCTTCGTCTGGTGCGCGATGCCTGGCGGCAAACCCGCAGCCTACTTTTAATTGTGGAACCTGGCACGCCGGCCGGTTGGCAGCGCATCCTGATAATGCGGAGGCTGCTGATCGAACTGGGTGCCAATATCGTCGCCCCTTGCCCGCATGAGTTGGACTGTCCGCTCAACGCACCGGATTGGTGCCATTTTTCGCGTCGTGTCGCGCGTTCAAGCCTGCATCGACAAACAAAAAACGCTGCCGTGCCTTGGGAAGATGAGAAATACATCTATCTCGCCGCGTCGCGAGGTTCGCTGACGGAAGCTGCCCGGATGCGAGTCATCGCTCCGCCGCGGGAAGGTTCAGGAAAGGTCGCCTTGAAGCTTTGCTGCGATGACGGTGAAGCGCGTGAACGCCTCGTCACGAGACGCGAAGGCGCTTTTTTCAAGCAAGCCAAACGCGCCGAATGGGGCAATGTGCTCTAAAAAACCTATTTGCCCAGTGATGCGCTTGCATCGGTCGCTTTGGCTTCACGCTGCAAACAGGATGGCGGAATGTTGGGCCATGTTGCTGCCTCGCAATCCGCCGCTTTTGGTCCTTCCGTGACGCGCACGATGCGAATATCAGGCGTCGCCTGAGAGGCTGGCGTAGCGCGCGGTTCAGAAGCGAGCACCGGTGTCGAACAGGCGAGAAGCAGGGCGGGGATAAGCAGCGTTTTCATGGTCGGAAAACGACCTTCATGTGTTCCGGTTCCAGAGCCCCCTTTCGCATTTGCGAAAAAACTTGTAAGAGCGCTCATCAACCGAACGCATTGTCGTCTTTTCGGGCGCTTTCCCGTGCGCGCCCGCAACTCCATCGAGAGCCCCTGTATGAACCTTCGTAATATCGCGATCATCGCGCACGTCGACCATGGCAAAACGACGCTTGTCGACGAGCTTCTGAAGCAGTCCGGCTCTTTCCGCGAGAACCAGCGCGTTGCCGAGCGCATGATGGACTCCAACGACATCGAAAAAGAGCGCGGCATCACCATTCTTGCCAAGGCGACCTCGGTTGTCTGGAAGGATACGCGTATCAACATCGTAGATACGCCGGGCCACGCCGATTTCGGCGGTGAAGTCGAGCGCATCCTGTCGATGGTCGATGGTGCGATCGTGCTTGTCGACGCGGCCGAAGGTCCGATGCCGCAAACTAAGTTCGTGGTCGGCAAGGCGCTCAAAGTCGGCTTGAAGCCGATCGTTGCAATCAACAAGATCGACCGTCCCGATGGTCGTCATGAAGAAGTGGTAAACGAGGTTTTCGACCTTTTTGCCAATCTGGACGCGACCGACGAACAGCTCGACTTCCCGATCCTCTACGGTTCGGGCCGTAATGGATGGATGGCTGCCAATCCGGATGGTCCGAAGGATCAGGGTCTGGCCCCGTTGTTCGATCTCGTGCTTCAGCACGTGCCGGAACCCAAGGTTGCCGAGGGTCCTTTCCGCATGATCGGCACGATCCTCGAAGCCGATCCATTCCTTGGCCGCATCATCACCGGCCGCATCCATTCGGGTTCGATCAAGCCGAACCAGGCCGTTAAGGTGATGGCACAGAACGGCACAGTGCTCGAAACAGGCCGTTTGTCGAAGATTCTCGCTTTCCGCGGTATCGAGCGTCAGCCGATCGAAGAAGCGCAGGCCGGCGATATTATCGCGATTGCGGGCCTACAGAAGGGCACCGTGGCTGACACATTCTGCGATCCTTCGGTAACCGAGCCGCTGGAAGCGCAGCCGATCGATCCGCCGACCGTGACCATGTCGTTTATCGTCAATGACAGCCCTTATGCTGGCACGGAAGGTGACAAGGTCACGAGCCGTGTCATCCGCGACCGCCTTCTCAAGGAAGCAGAAGGCAACGTTGCGCTCAAGATCGAGGAATCCAACGAGAAGGACTCCTTCTTTGTGTCGGGCCGCGGCGAACTGCAATTGGCCGTCCTGATCGAAAATATGCGCCGCGAAGGGTTCGAGCTTTCGATCTCGCGTCCGCGCGTTGTCATGAAAGACGGCGAGAACGGCGAGAAGCTTGAGCCGATCGAGGAAGTCGTGATCGACGTCGACGAAGAATATTCAGGCACGGTCGTGCAGAAGATGTCCGAGCGCAAGGCCGAAATGGTCGAGTTGCGTCCTTCCGGCGGTAACCGCGTTCGTCTCGTTTTCTACGCGCCCACCCGTGGCCTGATCGGCTATCAGTCGGAGCTTCTCACCGACACGCGGGGCACGGCGATCATGAACCGCCTGTTCCACGATTATCAGCCCTTCAAAGGTGAGATCGGGGGGCGCAACAATGGCGTTTTGATTTCCAACGATCAGGGCGAAGCCGTAGCTTATGCGCTGTTTAACCTCGAAGATCGCGGACCGATGATCATTGATGCAGGCGTCAAGGTTTATCAGGGAATGCTGATCGGCATTCACTCCCGCGACAACGATCTCGAAGTGAACGTGCTTAAGGGCAAGAAGCTTACCAACATCCGCGCCGCAGGTAAGGATGAGGCCGTGAAGCTGACGCCGCCCTTCCGCATGACATTGGAACGTGCGCTGTCCTGGATTCAGGATGACGAGTTGGTGGAGGTGACGCCGAAGTCCATCCGGCTTCGCAAGCTTTACCTCGATCCGAACGAGCGCAAGCGCTTCGAAAAGTCGTCGAAAACGGCCTGATTTCTAAAGCAACCAAACCGGCTGACCCTAGGTTAGCCGGTTTTCTCTTGCGCCGCTGGACGATCGGTCCCACATTCCCGTTGTGTTCAACAAATTGGAAGGAGGTGATCGAATGTCGAGTGATTTCGTTTCTCGTTGCGTGGTCTCGACGGATCGTCTCTGTGGGGAGCAGCCTTCCCGCTAGGATGTGACGCGCGCACGAGCGCTTGGTAGCGCCCAGGGAAAAAGACCGCGCCACGGACGAAACACGAAAGCCGCTTCGTTTTCACGAAGCGGCTTTTTTCATGTCGGCTTTTAACCATATCAGGCGGCTTCCAAACTTCCTTCTCGCAGATCGGTTTCATCCAGAATCTGACGGGCTTCATCCTGTGTCAGTTCGTCGGTCCAGACCTTGAATGTAGCCAGACGATGCGGTCCGAAAGTATGCACGAGCGGCACATCGGTAGCGTCGCGGCCATAAGCAACGACCACACGGCCCATGCGCGGAATATTGTGGCGGGCGTCGAATGTGTACCACCCACCTTCCAGATACACCTCGAACCAGGCAGAAAAGTCCATCGGCGCTGGGTCTTTCGGTACACCGATATCGCCAAGGAACCCATTCACATAGCGAGCGGGAATATTCATGCAGCGGCAAAGCGTGATCGCCAGATGCGCGAAATCACGGCAAACACCCACGCGTTCTTCATACGCTTGACCAGCCGTGCGCGTACAACGTGCGTATGAGTAACCAAACGAAAGGCGATTGTGAACGAAATCGCAGATGGCCTGGACGCGCTGCCAGCCGGGCTCGACATTGCCAAACAACTGCCAAGCCATGTCCATCATCAAATCAGTTTCGCAATACCGGCTGCCCAGCATGTAAACCAGCGTGTCGTCGGGAAGCTGTTCGATCGGTATCTCGCCGATCAACGGATTGACGAGTTCATATTCGCCACTATCGGCGATGACTGCATCATAGCGTATGCTTGTATGTCCTGTCGTCGCGATGAACCGGCGACATGTGTTCCCGAACTGATCGCTGTAAAGCGACCAACGGGTTTCAGGATCGAATGTGGCAGGTGTTTCGCGCACCAGATCGACGCGACGTTCCGGGCGAACCTCCAGCGCCGTCACAATCGGCGTGGGACCGGGCACCTGGATTCCAAGTTCGTATCCGATACGAATGAGCATAATGCGTCCCACCAGTTATAGAGAAGTGGGAAAAGAACGCGACGAGAGCGACTTCGGTTCCGCCCGGAGGCGGCTGATATTTTCGTGACCGCTGATGGGTTGTTCGGCTGATCGGTGGGCTGCGTCAAAAGTCGGAAGTCAGGCCCTTTTTCTCCCAATCGCCATAGCGAACAGGATCATGTCCACCGCGTCCACCGCGTTCCTTCGGCATGGACGCTTCCGCCTCGTCATAGACTGCACGCCGTGCCTGCGCTTCGGCCAGCGCGCGTTCGGCGGCAGGCGTCAAAGGCGCCCGCGTATTCTCCGATTGTTGCGGTTTCTCAAGCTTCGTTTCTGTTGTCTTGTTATCCATCATTGAAGTCCCTTTATGCGCTTCCCATGATAATAGGCGTGTTGCGCGCGTGCCAAAAGGGGTATGGCGCGACCCACAGCCCTTGGCGCACAAAGGAGGCGCTTGCCGATGAACATTATCCGCACTGCCATGCTGCTTGCTTTCATGACGGCGCTCTTCATGGGCGTCGGGTTTCTGCTTGGCGGACGGGGCGGCATGATGATCGCGTTTTTGATGGCGGCAGGGATGAACCTGTTCAGCTATTGGAACGCCGACAAGATGGTTCTGCGCATGAACCACGCGGTCGAGGTCGATCGCAGTTCGGCACCGGAATATTACGCGATCGTGGAAAATCTCGCCCGGCGCGCCAATCTGCCGATGCCCAAAGTCTATGTGATCAACGAAGACCAGCCCAATGCCTTCGCTACAGGGCGAAATCCGGAAAATGCGGCGGTTGCGGCGACAACTGGTCTGTTACGTCGCTTGAATGCCGATGAAGTCGCCGGTGTCATGGCCCATGAGCTTGCGCATGTGCAAAACCGCGACACGCTGACGATGACGATCACAGCCACGCTGGCCGGTGCGATTTCCATGCTTGGCAACTTCGCATTTTTCTTCGGTGGTAATCGCGATAACAATAATCCACTCGGTGCCATCGGCGTGATTGTCGCGATGATCGTCGCGCCGCTGGCCGCCATGGTGGTTCAGATGGCAATCAGCCGCACACGCGAATATTCTGCCGACCGACGCGGTGCAGAAATTTCCGGCAACCCGCAGGCCCTGGCTTCCGCGCTGAACAAGATCGCGCGGGGCGCACATCAGACTGTCAATGGAAACGCCGAGCGTAATCCGGCCGTTGCGCACATGTTCATCATTAATCCATTGTCGGGCCAACGCATGGACAATCTGTTCTCGACCCATCCCGCAACCGAAAACAGGATCGCGGCACTTCAGGCGATGACGGATATTCCGCGCGGACCGTCTTTTAATGGCAGTATGCGGCGCGCAGCACCGGCTTCGCGTCCGCAGTCGTCGGGTCCATGGGGTTCCTCAACCGGGCCGACAGGTACGCCGCGCGGGCCCTGGTCGTGAGCAAGATATCTGCCGAGCGCGCGAGGTCGCGTGCATCCAACGCCGATTACTCTGACAACACCCGTCGCACACAGGTGCCTGGTTTGGCGACCCGGCAAGCTGCTGCCAAGCTTTTGGCGGCAGTGGTGGATGCCAAAACCTCGATGGATGGTTTGACGGATGAAGAGCACGGCCATCCAGCCTATCGTGCCCTTGACGGCCGGGATCGGGCATTGTGCCGCGCGATCCTGAATTCGGCTTTGCGCTTCCGAGGTCGGATCTCTGCAGCGATTTCCAATCAGCTGGATCGCCCGTTGCCGAGCAACGCGTTTGCTCTCAATCATATTCTCCATGTCGCGATTGCCCAGATCCTGTATCTGGACGTGCCGGATCGCGCGGCCGTCGATTTGGCGGTGGAACAAGCGAAAGCTGATCCGCGAACGCGTCGTTTCGATGGCTTGGTCAATGGCGTGCTGCGTTCCATCGTTCGACGCAAAGCGCAGCTTTTGTCCAAAAAGTCTGGTACCAACGCGCCGGACTGGTTTATCGAGCGGCTGACGGTGGCTTATGGCAAGGAAAAGGCCAAGGCCATTCTTCTTGCCCATGAAGCCGAGGCTCCGGTCGACTTCACGGTCAAGAACGAGCCGCAGGAATGGGCCCGTCAGTTAGGCGGCATCGTGTTGCCGACTGGAACCGTTCGCGTGGCGCGGCCTGAAGGACCGATTTCCGGCCTGCCGGGCTACCAGGATGGCGCATGGTGGGTTCAGGATGCCGCAGCAGCCATTCCGGCCATCCTGATG
>JAFAGL010000114.1 GCA_023422735.1 Pseudomonadota bacterium | reverse complement strand
ACCAGAAGGCGCGACCCGGCACAGCAGACCTGGCCCTGATTGAACCAGATGCCGTCCACCAGCCCTTCGACGGCGGAATCCAGATCGGCGTCCTCGAAAACGATGAAAGCGGATTTGCCGCCAAGTTCGAGCGACAGCGCCTTGCCGGTTCCGGCCGTGGCGCGGCGGATGATCTTGCCGACTTCGGACGAGCCGGTGAAGGCGATCTTGGCGATATCCGGATGGTAGACGATGGCCTCGCCAACCGCCGGACCGCCATGGACGATGTTGACGACGCCCTTCGGCACCCCGGCGCGCTCGCAGATTTCAGCAAACAGTATGGCGGTGAGCGGGGTGAATTCTGCGGGCTTGAGGACGACAGTGCAACCAGCGGCGAGCGCCGGGGCGATCTTCCAGGCCAGCATCAGGAGCGGGAAGTTCCACGGAATGATCTGGCCGCAAACGCCGACCCCCTGTTCGCCCGGAAAATCACGCGCCAGACTTTGCGCCCAGCCCGCATGATGGATGAAATGGCGGATGGCGAGCGGCACGTCGATGTCGCGGCTTTCGCGGATCGGCTTGCCGTTGTCGAGGGATTCCAGGACGGCAAACAAACGCGCATGCCGCTGCATGGCGCGGCCAATGGCATAAAGGATACGGGCGCGCTCGAAACCGGGCGCATCGCGCCATGCGGGCAGCGCCTTTCTTGCGGCCTTTACCGCCTGCTCGACATCGGCGCTGCTTGCCTCGGATATGTCGGCGAGCAGCTTTCCGTTCGCGGGCTCATGCGTGGCGAAAGTGCTGCCGGACGACGCGGCGCGCCAGCCGCCATCGATGAACAGGCTTTTGGAGAAATCACGGCCTGCGATCCAGGCGTCGGCATCTTTGCGCGATTCCGGGGCCGGACCATATTCCATCGCGTCGAACCGTTCGAGAATGCTCATGGGGGCGGCCTCAGGCAAGGGCATGATGATGGGCGGCCGAATAGCTGCCGCTTATGTGATGGGCGAGCTGGCGCTCGATATCGGTGAGCAGGCTCGATGCGCCGAAGCGGAACAGGTTGGGCTCCAGCCAGTCGCGGCCAAGCTCTTCCTTCATCAGCACCAGCCAGTCGAGCGCGACCTTTGCGGTTGAAATGCCGCCAGCCGGCTTGAAGCCGATCTTCACGCCGGTTTCCTCGTGATAAGCGCGGATGGCGCGCACCATTGTGAGGCCGACGGGCAGTGTCGCATTGGTGCTTTCCTTGCCGGTCGAAGTCTTGATGAAATCGGCGCCGGCCATCATGGCGACGGCGGATGCAAGCATCACATTGCGCAAGGTGGCAAGGTCGCCGGTGCCCAGAATGACCTTGAGATGGGCCGCGCCGCAGGCTTGGCGGAACGCGCGGACTTCTTCATAAAGCTCTTCCCAGCGCCCGGCGAAAACCAGGCCGCGCTTGATGACGACGTCGATCTCGCTCGCGCCATCGGCAACCGAAAGCTCGATTTCGCGCACACGCGTTTCGAGCGGGGCGAGCCCGTGCGGGAACGCGGTGGAAACGGCGGCAATCTCGATGCCAGACCCATGCAGCACCTGCGCGGCAGTGGCGACAAAGGGGTGATAAACGCAAACCGCGGCGGGCCGGATCTGGCGATCGCCAAGGCCAAGTCCTTCGCGCAACTCGCGGCTGAGAGGATTGAGCGCCTTCGCGCACAACCGGCGCACGCGCTCGTCGGTGTCGTTGGAATTGAGCGTCGTCAGGTCCATCAGGGCCAGGGCGCGCAAAAGCCATGCGGCCTGATTGTCGCCCTTGATCGAACGGCGCTTGGACAGCGTGGCGACGCGGCGTTCGAGCGCCGAGCGGTTGAGTGCGCGCATTTCATCGAGAAAACGCGGATCGAAGACCAGCCCCGGATTGCGCTCATGCGCTTCGGGTCCGTCCGTATTGGCGGCGACCGGTCGGTTCGACTGCAAGGGGTGCAGGTCACCCGGGCGTCCGCGATGGCTGCTTTCGGAACCAAGCTTGGTCATGGATGCTCCTCCTGGGCCGACCGTAACGCTGTCGGGAGGCAGGCTGCAAGCTCAATGCGTGCAGCTGCCCACTCCCGACCTCTTCGAAGTCAGGCGCGATAAACGCCGCAGATCTTGTGACCGTCGGGATCACGGAAATAGGCCAGATGCATGGCGCCGTCACCGCGCGGGCCGGGCGCTTCCTCGATCGTCGTCGCACCATTGGCGATCGCAACATCATGGAACTGCTTGAGCTGCTCGGCGCTTTCGCATTTGAAGCCGATCGTGCTGCCATTGGCGACGGTGACAGGCTCTCCATTGATCGGCTCAGAGAGCGAGAAGGTGTTGCCATTGTGGCGATAGAACAGGCGGGTCTGGCCGGTGGTGTTTTTGTTGCGATGCGGCTCGCCGGCACCAAGCACGCCGAGGACGGCCGTGTAAAAACGCTCCGCGCGCGCGAGATCATTCGTGCCGATCATGATATGACTAAACAAGGTCTGGTCCTCCGGGTGTGATGGTAACTGGAAACCGGCACCTCGCCAGTTTCTTTTGCTGGTTGAGCCGCATCAGGATTTTTCCCCGACCGGCTTCACATCGACAGTCTGCTGCGTGGCGTGTTTGCCACCGGCCTGCAGAACCCCGATGATGGGTGAGGCATCGCGATAATCGCGGCCATAAGCGACGACGATGTGATCATCGCCCGCCCAGATGTCATTGGTCGGATCGAACTCGACCCAACCGGATTCCCGTCCGCACCAGGCGCGCACCCAGGCGTGCATTGCATCCGCCCCTTCCAGCCGCTCCTGCCCTTCAGGCGGGATCGTGCGGATGAAGCCGGAAACATAACCGGCGGGAATGCCGAGCGCATGGCAACCGGCGATCATGATATGCGCGAAATCCTGGCAAACGCCGCGCTTGCCGGCGAAAGCGTCGGCAATCGGCGTGTCGACCAGCGTCGCCTCGGGATCATAAGCGAAGTCGCGATGGATGCGGCGACCGAGATCTTCGACACTTGCCCGAACCGAGCAGCCGGGACTGGTACTTTCTTTCGCGTAATCTGCAATCGCGGCCACGAATGGCAGGCGCGGCGTTTGGCTGCGGAAATGATGCGGCGCATCCGAACCCAGCGAGCGCACGGAGGCGATTTCCTGCGCAAGGCTCGCCAGATCGGGGGACATGTCGAGGCCGATCATTTCGCGGGCGACCCGAACCCGGGCGCGCATCACGAGATCGAGCTCATGATGCGGCTCGGTCAACCCGAGCGCGGTCGTCGCATTGCCGAAGAAATCGCGCTCGTCGCGGCGTTCCTGGGGATGGGGGGCCACCGTCAGCGCCTGGGCGACAACTGTCTGGATGCCTGGCAAAGTGGGCGGCGTGACGCGCAGAAGATGGCGGCCGGACGCGACCGGATAGCCATAGTCATAATTGATGCTGAGGCGGACATCGTAAAGCATCAGCGGAAATAGGTCGTGGTGATGAGGTCGGACAAGGCAGCCAGATCGTTGCGCAGCCCGCCGAGCAGGGGTGGATCGACTTCCACAGGCTCGCGCAAGGCAAGTGCGGTGTGCAGGCGCAAAACAGTGCGGCGCAGGGGATCGCGCGCGGCATTCTTGTGGCGCAAGGGCAGGCGGTCGATCTCCGTTTTGAGAATGTCGAGCTGAAACATGATGGCGCGGGGATTGCGCGCATCGAGCGCCATAAGGTCGACATGGCTTATCGCTTCCGCCGTCATCGCATAACGGCGGCGGTGGGTGATGGCGCTGTCGCCGACTTCCAAAAGCATGTCGAGCGATCCGTCAGGCGCGTCGTCGGCAAAAACCAGTTCGTCGATGAGACGCGCGATCTGGGTGGCGCGTTCGATACGGCGGCCGATTTCCATGAAACTCCAGCCGGCGGAGCGCACCATGTTTTCCTGCGAAAGGCCCGAAAACCCCGTCAGCTTGCGCAACAGCACTGTCATGGCGCGAGCGGTATCGTCGCCCGGCTGGATCTTGCTTGCAAACTGCGAAACAGTGCGCCGCAGATCGCGAACGGCAAGCCAGCCATCCGGAGAAAAACGGTCGCGGATGCGCCCGGCAGTCGCCTCCACATCGTTGATCGCATCGACCAGACCGGCGGGAACGCCTTCCCTTGCATCGATTCCGAAGCGCTCAAGATAGGCTTCCATCTTGGCCAGCAGTCCGCTGCGATCATCCGGTCTTTCAGCCAAACGGGCATTGTAGCCGCGCAGGATGCGCACGGTTTCTTCTGCCCGCTCGATGTAACGACCGAGCCAGAACAGATTGTCCGCCGCGCGCGATGGCAACATGCTCCCCTGGGTGAAGCCGACCCCCTCATCCGCGTGATGGAAAAGCGAGGTCTGGTCGACGGGCTCGGAACTGGTGATCCAGACATCCGCCACGCAGCCGCCTTGCTGCAAACCGATCGCGGCCGGCGCGCTGGAACGACCAATGCGCACAAGCCCGCCGGGCATGACCGTCCAGCCTTCCGCCGTGCGCGCTGCAAAGGCACGCAGCACGACTGGCCGCGGCACGAGTTCTCCATCGACATCGACAGGCATGGTGGACAAGGCGATCGCTTCCTGGCCGACCAGATGCCCGGCATGCGACTGCAAGGCGGCAAGCCGGTGCGACCGCTGCTCGGCATCGAGACGTGCGTCCGTCATCGTGTTGTCTTCAAAGGGCAGGCGCGTGGTCAATGCCTGGCCGATCATGAGATCATCGAAATGGTCGCGAACATAGGCGGCCTCGCTTGCCTGACCGCACCACCATGTCGCGATATTGGGTATTGCCAGCGGTGCGCCGACCAGCCGCTCCGCGAGCGCAGGCAGAAAAGCCAGGAATGCGCGCGTTTCCAGAATGCCGGAGCCGAGCGCATTGACCATGGTGGCGGCCTGCGTCCGCAGCGCACCGGCAAGACCCGGCGTGCCGATGCGCGAATCGCCGCGAAACTCCAGCGGATCGGAGAAGGCGGCATCGAGACGCCGCCACAACACGCCGAGCGGCTTGTGACCGAACACGGTGCGTACGGTGACACGGCCATCCACCACCGCGAGATCTTCGCCTTCAAGCAGAAGCAGTCCCAGATAGCGCGCAATGTAGGCGTGTT
>JAFAGL010000100.1 GCA_023422735.1 Pseudomonadota bacterium | reverse complement strand
GCAGCCTGACCGCCTCCTGGACACGCTCGGAGCGTTCACTTTCGGGGTTTCCGAATGTCGAATAAGCCAGCATCGCAACGCGCGGCTCATACCCCATGCGACGAGCAAAACCGGCTGCCTCCTCGGCGATATCGGCAATCTCCACGGCATTGGGCATGTCGTGCACCGCCGTATCGGCGACAATCACTGTGCGGCCGCGCGACAAGACAATGGAGGCACCGATCACGCGGTGGCCAGGGCGAGCATCGATGACATTGCGCACATCCTCAAGCACCGACGAGTAATTGCGGGTCACGCCCGTTACCATCGCATCCGCATCGCCAAGCGCCACCATGGTCGCGCCGAAATAGTTGCGGTCATTGTTGATGAGGCGCTGGCAATCGCGCAGCAGAAAGCCGCGCCGCTGCAAACGCTCATAGAGGTTGTCGGCATAGACGGAGTTGCGGCGCGACAGCCGGGCATTGATGATCTCGATTCCGGGCTTGTCGAGATCGACGCCGGCATTGCGCGCATTCTCGCCGATCACGTCATCGCGGCCGATCAGGATGGCCGTGCCGAGCCCCTGGTTCACATAGGACACGGCAGCGCGCATTACCTGCTCCTCCTCGCCCTCGGCAAAAACCACGCGCTTTGGCTTGCGACGGACGCTATCCACAATGCGCTGCAGGGTGGAAGCGATCGGATCGCGCCGCGCCGACAATTCGCGACGATAGCGTTCGAGATCGACAATCGGGCGACCGGCCACGCCGCTTTCCATGGCAGCCTTGGCGACGGCGACCGGAATGGCGGAAATCAGACGTGGATCGAACGGAACCGGGATGATGTAGTTCGGACCAAAGCGCGGGCGTGAGCCCTGATAAGCGGCGGCGACTTCGTCCGGCACGTCCTCGCGCGCAAGATCGGCCAGCGCCTGCGCGGCGGCGACCTTCATCGCGTCATTGATCGTGGTTGCGCGCACATCCAGCGCACCGCGGAAGATATAGGGGAAGCCCAGCACGTTGTTGACCTGGTTCGGGTAATCCGAACGGCCGGTCGCCATGATCGCATCGGTGCGGATTTCCGCCACTTCCTCCGGCGTGATTTCCGGATCGGGATTGGCCATCGCGAAGATGATCGGGTTCTTGGCCATGGACTGGATCATCGCATGGGTGAAGGCGCCCTTGGCTGACAGGCCGAACACCACATCCGCGCCGTCCATCGCATCGGCCAGCGTGCGCTTGGTCGTTTCGATGGCATGCGCCGACTTCCACTGGTTCATGCCCTCGGTGCGGCCCTTGTAGACCACGCCCTTGGTGTCGCACAGGATAACGTTTTCCGGCGTGAAGCCCATCGCCTTGACCAGTTCGATACAGGCGATGCCGGCCGAGCCCGCGCCATTGCAGACGAGTTTCGCCGTCTTCATGTCGCGGCCAGTGATTTCCAGCGCATTGATGAGACCGGCTGCGGAAATGATCGCCGTGCCGTGCTGGTCGTCATGGAAGACGGGGATGTCCATCAACTCGCGCAGACGCTGCTCGATGATGAAGCATTCCGGCGCCTTGATGTCTTCAAGATTGATGCCGCCGAAGGAGGGCCCGAGATAGCGCACGGCGTTGATGAATTCATCGGCATCTTCCGTATCGACCTCAAGATCGATCGAATCGACATCGGCAAAGCGCTTGAACAGCACCGATTTGCCTTCCATCACCGGCTTGGAAGCCAATGCGCCGAGATTGCCGAGCCCGAGGATCGCGGTGCCGTTGGAGATGACGGCAACCATGTTGCCCTTGGTGGTGTAGTCGAAAGCGCGACTCGGATCTTCGGCGATTGCCTGAACCGGCACCGCGACGCCCGGAGAATAAGCCAGCGACAGGTCGCGCTGCGTTGCCATCGGCTTGGTCGGGCTGATTTCCAGCTTGCCGGGTCGGCCCCGCGCATGGAAGTCCAGCGCCTCCTGCGGGCTGACCGATGGTCCTGTCGGCTCGTTCTTGTCCTTCGGCGCCATAAAATCCCCCTGTCTTGCGTGTTCTTGTGGAGCATCGGGATTAAGACTCCCAATCGGCGGCGTAAAGGCAGAAAATTCAGCGTCCTGCACGAGGTCGGCTTTTGAACGCGCACGCAAAGATCGAAAAACAGAACACCCATCCGGCCGCAACGCCGATGATGGAGCAATATCACGCCATAAAGGCGAAAAATCCCGATTCGCTGCTGTTTTACCGCATGGGCGATTTTTATGAGCTGTTCTTCGAAGATGCGGTTGTCGCGGCCGGTGTCCTGGGGATAGCGCTCACCAAGCGTGGCAAGCATCTGGGCGAAGACATTCCGATGTGCGGCGTGCCGATCCATGCTGCCGATGATTATCTCTCAAAGCTGATCGGGCGCGGGCATCGGGTCGCCGTGTGCGAACAGATCGAAGATCCGGCGGAAGCCAAGAAGCGCGGCTCGAAATCGGTTGTCGCGCGAGATGTGGTTCGCCTTGTCACGCCCGGCACGATCACCGAAGAAAAGCTGCTTGCGCCGGGTGAAGCCAGCTATCTGATGGCGCTTGGGCGAGCAAAAGGCGCGCACTCCCCTTATGCGCTCGCCTGGATCGACATTTCGACCGGTGCCTTCACCGTCATGGACACGACGGCCGACCGCCTGCTGGCGGATATTCTGCGCATCGAACCGCGCGAGCTGGTTCTGCCCGAGCCGGTTTTTCATGATCCTGATCTGCGCCCGGTCTTCGACGTTCTGGGCCAGATCGCCAGCCCGCAACCTGCCAATCAGTTTGATACATCGTCCGCCGAAAACCGTATCGCGCGCTATTACGATGTCGCGACCCTGGATGGATTCGGCCAGTTTTCACGACCTGCGCTGTCGGCAATCGCGGGAGCCATTGCTTATGTGGAAAAAACGCAAAAGGCCGAGCGCCCGCCCTTGTCGCGCCCGGCCCGCGAGGATGGCGGGGCGGCAGTTTTTATCGATCCCGCAACGCGTGGCAGCCTCGAACTCACACGCACGCAATCGGGCGCCCGCGACGGCAGCCTGGTTTCGGCAATCGACCGCACGGTGACCGGGGCTGGCGCAAGATTGCTCGCCGAGCGTTTGACGGCACCGTTGACGGATGCCGGCGCGATCAACGCACGGCTTGATTCGGTTTCGTTTTTCTGTTCCGAAGCGCGCTTGGCGGAAACGCTGCGCCTTTCGCTTCGCGATGTGCCGGACATGATGCGGGCGCTGTCGCGCCTTGCGCTTCACCGTGGCGGGCCTCGCGATCTGGGCGCGCTGGGCGCGGGTCTTCACGCTGCCCGCTCCATCGCGGAGCTGCTGGCCAAATCTGCAATGCCTGCGGAACTGAAAGCAGCCGTCGATGCGCTGCGCAGCTTTCCCGCGCAGGTTGCAGAAAGCCTCTCCGATGCGCTGGACGAAAGCCTGCCCCTTTTGAAGCGTGACGGCGGCTTCATTGCCAAGGGGCATCACGCCAAACTCGATGAGATGCGCGCGCTTGCGACCGAATCCCGGCAGGTGATCGCTGCCATGGAACGCGACCTCAGCGAAGAAACGGGCATTCGCTCACTCAAGATCCGGCACAACAACGTGCTTGGCTATTATATCGAGGTCACGGCCGGCAATTCGGATGCCCTGACAAACACGCCGGAGGCAAAGGCGCGTTTCATCCATCGTCAGACCATGGCGAACGCGATGCGCTTCACCACAACCGAACTCGCAGGCCTGGAAACGAAGATCGCCAATGCCGCCGACCGTGCCCTGACTATCGAACTTGGCTTGTTTGACGGTCTCGTTGCGCTGGTGGTGCAGCATGCCGAACCGATCCGGCAGGTGGCCGGAGCGCTTGCAATTCTCGACGTTTCAAGCGCGCTGGCAACGCTCGCTGCAGCAGAAAGCTATAACCGCCCGCATGTCGATGACAGTCTCGATTTCTGCATTGAGGGCGGCCGGCATCCGGTGGTAGAGCAGGCACTGCGGCGGCAAAACGCGCCGGCTTTCGTAATGAACGATTGCGATCTTTCACCTGAGAAATCCGGCCAATCCGGCAAGATCTGGTTGCTCACCGGCCCCAATATGGGCGGTAAATCGACCTTCCTGCGCCAGAACGCCCTGATCGCGCTCATGGCGCAGATGGGCGCATTCGTACCGGCCCGCACGGCACGGATCGGCGTGGTCGACCGCTTGTTCTCGCGTGTTGGCGCATCAGACGACCTGGCACGCGGACGCTCTACCTTCATGGTGGAAATGGTGGAAACCGCCGCCATTCTCAATCAAGCCGGCGAACGCGCTCTTGTGATCCTCGACGAGATCGGACGCGGCACGGCCACCTTCGACGGCCTTTCGATCGCTTGGGCGGCGGTGGAATATCTGCACGAGAAGAATCGCTGCCGCGCGCTGTTTGCCACGCATTTCCACGAGATGACCGCGCTTGCCCAAAAGCTGCCGCGCCTCGCCAACGTCACCATGCGCGTCAAGGAATGGGACGGCGAGGTCGTGTTCCTTCATGAGGTGGGCAAGGGAGCCGCCGACCGGTCCTATGGCGTTCAGGTCGCGCGGCTCGCGGGGCTGCCGAAATCGGTTGTCGAACGCGCCCGCGCCGTGCTCGCCCAACTCGAAGCCGGCGCGACCTCGGGCAAGGCGACGAAGCTGGTAGATGATCTGCCCCTGTTCAGCGCGGCCCTCCGCGAGCCACCGAAGCCGGCAACGGTTGATGCGCTGCGCGAGGCCATGGAGACGATCAACCCGGACGATCTAAGCCCACGGGAGGCGCTTGAGGCATTGTATCGGCTGAAGGGGTTGCTTGGGTAATCCCGGTTGCAGATTCGGCAAGACTGGGCCAAGGTTTACACATCGGCAATCGTCTCAACTTCAAAAGGAAGAGGAGAATGCGATGTTTCGAACCGCTCTTGCAGGTCTAGGATTTATGGCGATCGCACTGGGCGCGACCAACCCGGCGTCCGCCTTCGAAGTCTCGGTTCCGTCCGTAACGACGGCCAATCCGGGAGGTTATGCCAATCCCCTGACTCTCGACACAAACCGGTATCGCTACGAGCAAGGCCGCAAGCGCAATCGGTCTAGTAACGGCAAACGCGTTGCCTGCTCAGCGGACTCCATGCCGTCGGGAGAGCGCCGGAGGATGGAAGCGAGGGCCGCGCAAATCTATAGAACCAAGGGTAAGGCGGCTGCCGTCGCCTATGCCAGGCAACAGGGTTTAGCCTATCACCAGCGGCTGAAGCGCCAGGGTATCTGTCCTTAACGCCCGAATATCGCAGGGCGATGGACGCCGGAGGCAGAGGCGGGTGAATGTCCGCCTCTTTCTGCGATAGCAGAAAGGGCTTCTGTCACGAGGGCCGCTGGGCATCGAAACTGTTTCGCGCCTTCTCCACCGTTTCAAGGTTCTCCTCCGCCCAGACCCACACACCGCAGAAGGCGGCGCCCAGACTTCGGCCAAGGTCCGTCAGCCGATAGTCGACACGGGGCGGAACAACGGGGTGGACGGTACGGATCACCATGCCGTCGCGCTCCATCTGGCGTAGCGTCTGGGTCAGCATTTTCTGGCTGATGCCTTCGACCTTGCGCGCCAACTGGGTGAATCGCAGCTCGCCATGCTCTTGCAGCACTTCAAGGATGATCATCGTCCATTTGTCGGCAACGCGGCCGATCAACTCGTTGACCAGCTTTTCTATGCGCGGATCGAAAGTGTCAGGGATCGAGCGAGCAGCCTCCTTGGCGCGATTGATCGTGTCATCGTCAAACGGAAGACTGGCCATTGGTCACTCTCTTTCAGGTAAGTACAAATCTTTTGGGTGCCTTCTTTCGTATAGACTGTAACGGTTTAAATGGGAGCTATCAAACCAAGGAGCAGTTTCCATGAACAAGTCCGGCAACACCATCCTCATTACCGGAGGCGGCTCCGGCATCGGCGCAGCTCTGGCCCAGCGCTTTCATGATCTCGGCAACACCGTGATTGTCGCCGGACGCCGGAAGGATGCGTTAGACGCCACGATCGCCGGGCGGGCCAACATGCATGCGCTGGGGCTGGACGTGGAAAGTGAAGCCGGGATCGCCGACTTTGCAGGCCGCCTGCTTGCTGCCCATCCTGACGTCAACGTCCTGATCAACAATGCCGGCATTATGCGCTTCGAGGCGCTGGACCGTAGCCGCGATCTGGCCGATGCCGAAGCCACCATCACCACCAACCTGCTGGGGCCGATTCGGCTCATCAACGCCTTGATCGACCATCTTGCCGCCCAGCCAAATGCCGCAATCGTCAACGTGTCGTCCGGCCTGGCCTTCGTGCCCCTCGTCGCGACGCCGACCTACAACGCCACCAAGGCAGCGCTCCATTCCTATACGGTCTCGTTGCGCTCAGCACTGGAAGGCAAGGTCGAGGTGATCGAACTCGCGCCGCCAGCGGTGCAGACCGGCCTGACGCCCGGCCAGGAAACCCGGGAAGGCTACCAACCGTTGAACGAGTTCATCGACGAAGTGATGGCTTTGTTCGGACAGACGCCGACCCCGTCAGAGATCCTTGTCGAGCGCGTCAAGTTTCTTCGCAACGCCGAGGCGGAAAGCCGCTTTGACAAGACGCTTCAGCAGCTCAACGAGACCGCCACCAAGGCGCGCGAGGGCTGACCGCGGTTTCTACCCCGCGAACTTCCGGTCCGCATCCACCGCCAAGCCCAGTCCCACGCTGCCGAATCGGTCGCCCTGCACCGCTTGGGCGTTGGGGAACAGCTTGAGCACGCTTTCCCGCAGCAGCGGCACGGCGGTGGAGCCACCCGTCAGGAACAGCGTGTCGATGCGCTCGGGCGTCAGGCCAGCGTCGGCGAGGGTCTGGGTGATCGTGTCGGTGATGCGGGCGATCGGCGGGGTGATCGCGTTTTCGAGACCGGCGCGGGTGAAGGGGACACGCAGCGTTTCCTCCATCAAGCGCATTTCGAGTGCGGTGTCGTCCAAGTCGGTGAGCGCGATCTTGGCGCTTTCGACGCGGGCGGCGAGCGCATGGCCCTGCCGGTTTTCCACGATGTCGATCAGCCGGTCCACCTTATGCTGCTCGGCCGCTTCATAGCGGATCTGGCGCAGCGTGTTCAGGGCGCGCGCGGTGTAAAGCAGGTTGATACGTTGCCAGGTCGCCAGATCGTAATAGGTGCCGACCGGCAAATTGCGCCGCCCATCTTTGGTCAGCGTTCCCATGCCCAGTTCCGGCATCACATGGGCAACGGAAGCAAGCCGGTCGAGATCCGTGCCGCCCACATGCACGCCGGTATTGGCCAGAATATCATCTCGCCTGTCATGGGCACGGGCACGCTCCGGAGACACACGTACGATCGAGAAATCCGACGTGCCGCCGCCGATATCGACGATCAGCGCCAATTCTTCGCGGGCCACGCTGCGTTCGTAATCAAGGGCGGCGGCAATCGGCTCATATTGAAACTCGATATGCCTGAAGCCGAGCTTCTCGGCCGCGCTTCGCAACTCGCTTTCGGCGCGCCTGTCGGCAACTTCGTCTTCATCCACGAAATGCACCGGCCGTCCCAATACGACATGCTCGACATCGGCGTCGCGGGCCTGGTCCAGCGCGGCTTTCAGATGACCGACGAAGGAGCCGATAATATCGGTGAAGGCGAGGTTTTGCGCCTTCACCCGCGTTTTCTCGTTGATCAAGGATGTGCCAAGCACGCTCTTGAGCGCGCGCAACAAGCGGCCTTCGACATTCTCCGTATAATCGGCGATTGCCCGACGCCCGAACCAGGTGCGATTGTCTTCAAAGTTGAAGAAGACGGCGCTCGGGATTGTCAGGTTTTCGCCTTCAACCGGCACCAGCTGTGGAGTGCCGTTTTTCACAAAGCCCACCGTCGAGTTCGACGTGCCGAAATCGATGCCACCGCTGACCGGTTTCATTATGTCTTCCTCGCCGCTTGAAAAAGGAACGGCGCGCCTACACGATGCCGACACACTTTGTCGAGGGGGAGATCGGTCTTCCCTTGAAGCGGCGGGCGTATTACAGCCTAGTCGCGATGCAATCCGAGGCGGTATGACGCGCACTCCCCTGAAGCTCGATGAAATGGTGGACGGCACTTCGCTGCGCACCAGGCTGAACGCACTCTTATCCGATGGACAAGCCCCTGCGGCCGTCCGCAACGATCTCGTGACGATCCTGCGCGAAACGCTTAAAGCCGGCCGTGCGCATGCGGAACGCCTGTTGACGCAGGATGGTGGCGGAACGGCCTGCGCCCAGCGCTTGTCCTATCTGATGGATGAGGTCATCCGCGCGCTTTATGGCTTCGCCGTCAGCCATGTTTATCCACGGATCAATCCATCGAGCAGTGAGCGCATGTCGCTTGTGGCCGTTGGGGGCTACGGCCGCGGCACACTGGCACCCGGCTCCGATATCGATTTGCTTTTCCTGCTTCCCTACAAGCAAACACCCTGGGGCGAGCAGATTGCCGAATATATCCTTTACGTTCTTTGGGACCTCGGTCTGAAAGTCGGCCATTCGACACGGACGGTGGATGAGTGCATCCGTTTGTCACGCCCCGATATGACGATCCGCACCGCGCTTCTGGAAGCCCGTTTCATTGAAGGCGATGAGCCCCTTTATGGTGAACTGATCACGCGCTTCGACAGCGAGGTCATGAAGGATACGGGGCCGGAATTCATTGCGGCCAAGCTGGCCGAACGCGATGAGCGGCACCGCAAATGGTTTGAAACCCGTTATCTGGTTGAACCGAACGTCAAGGATGGCAAAGGCGGCCAACGCGACCTGCATACGCTCTACTGGATCGCCAAATATTTCTACCGCGTGCGCACGGGCGAAGAACTCGTTCAGAACGGCGTTTTCACGCGCGCCGAATATCGCGCTTTCAACAAGGCTGCGGATTTTCTTTGGGCCGCGCGCTGCCACCTGCATTTTCTGACCGGCAAACCGGAGGAACGCCTGTATTTCGATGTACAGCGCGATATTGCAGCACGACTGGGTTACGTGGATCGGCCCGGCCTTTCAGCGGTCGAGCGCTTCATGAAACACTACTTTCTCATCGCCAAGACGGTGGGCGATCTCACGCGCATCTTCTGTTCGGCGCTGGAAGAAGAACAGGCCAAACAGGTCGAGGGCTTCAATCGGCTCTTCAACAATTTCTCCCGGCGGCGGCGCAAGCTGCCGGGAACGAGCGATTTCACCATCGATAATGGCCGCATCACCGTGGCACGCGACGATATTTTCGCAAAAGACCCGGTCAACCTGATCCGGTTGTTCTGGTTTGCCGACAAGCACGGGCTGGAATACCACCCGGACGCGCTTCGCCTTGTGACCAGATCGCTTCGCCTGATCGACAGGAATCTGCGCCGCGACAAGGAAGCGAACCGGCTTTTCCTCGATGTGCTGACCTCGGACCGAAGCCCGGAGCTTAACCTGCTGCGCATGAACGAAGCCGGCGTACTCGGCAAGTTCATTCCGGATTTCGGCAAGATCGTCGCGATGATGCAGTTCAACATGTATCATCATTATACCGTTGATGAGCAT
Source organism: Pseudomonadota bacterium (assembly GCA_023422735.1). Classification (GTDB taxonomy): domain Bacteria; phylum Pseudomonadota; class Alphaproteobacteria; order Rhizobiales; family Rhizobiaceae; genus Tianweitania. The sequence continues at coordinate 9,895 of JAFAGL010000100.1, read as the reverse complement.
CTGCTGCATTGCGTAGGCGTGCTGGCTGCCATCGAGCGCGGCTCGGAAAGCGGTCAGCATCCGTTGGCTAACAAGCTGATGCCGGGACTGAAACAGCAACGCGAACTGCTTTACATCACGGTTCTTTTGCATGACATCGCAAAAGGCAGGCCGGAAGATCACTCGGAAGCCGGCGGCAAGGTCGCACGCCGGATCTGCCCGCATTTCGGCTTTTCGCCGGCTGACACCGAAACCATCGCCTGGCTGATCGAAAACCATCTCGTAATGTCGATGACGGCGCAAACGCGCGATCTCAACGACCGCAAGACGATCGAGGATTTTGCGGCCGTCGTGCAGTCGGTCGAGCGGTTGAAGCTTTTGACGATCCTGACGATCTGCGACATTCGCGGCGTCGGACCGGGCGTCTGGAACAGCTGGAAGGGCCAGCTGATCCGCACCCTTTACTACGAAACCGAATTGCTTTTGACCGGAGGCTTCTCCGAAACCTCGCGCGCCGAACGCGCCGCTGCCGGAAGGGTCGCCCTCACCCGCGCCCTGAATGACTGGCCGGAAGCAGAGCGCAATCGACAGGTCGGCCTGCACTATGACAACTACCTCCTGACTGTCGATCTGGTCGACCAGATTCGCCATGCGGATTTCATTCGCGAAGCGGATTCAGCCGGCAAGCGATTGGCGACCATGGTGAAGCCTCGTGAAAGCTTCGGCATTACCGAAATCACCGTGCTGGCACCCGACCACCCACGCCTGCTTTCGGTGATTGCCGGTGCCTGTGCCGGAGCGGGGGCCAACATTGTCGACGCTCAAATCTACACGACCACAGACGGGCGGGCGCTGGACACGATTCTGATCGAACGCGAATTCGATCTGGATGAAGATGAGGAACGTCGCGCCAGACGGGTCGGATCGCTGATTGAAGATGTGCTGTCCGGGAAAAGCTGGTTGCCGGAAATGATTGCTAAACGAACCAAGCCTAACAGAGGCCAGAAAGTTTTTCGCATCACGCCGACGGCCAGCCTGCGCAATACGCTGTCCAACCGGTTTTCGGTGCTCGAAGTCGAAGGGCTGGATCGCCCCGGCCTGCTTTCGGAACTGACGGGCGCCTTGTCAGACCTTTCGCTCGACATCGCCTCGGCCCATATCACGACCTTTGGCGAAAAATTCATCGATACATTCTATCTGACCGATCTTACCGGGCAGAAGATCGACAATCCGGCGCGCACGGAAACGATCCTGGAACGGGTGCGCGGCATTCTCGACAACGGCTCAAGACCGTCTTCGACAACAAGAAAAAGCTGAGATGAGCCTCGTCAGGAAATTTGCAACGGTTGCATCCGGCACGCTGACGAGCCGTGTGCTCGGCTTCACGCGCGAGATGCTGATGGCGGCAGCGCTGGGCACCGGTCCGGTTGCCGATGCGTTTTATGCCGCCTTCCAGTTCCCCAACACATTTCGTCGGCTGTTTGCCGAAGGCGCGTTCAATGCTGCCTTCGTGCCGCTGTTTGCAAAGGAAATCGAGCAGAACGGGCTCGATGGCGCGCGCCGTTTTTCCGAAGAAGTGTTCGGCGTCCTGTTTTCGGTGTTGCTTGTCGTCACGATCGGGATGGAACTGGCCATGCCGGTTCTGATCGCGACAATCGTTGCACCCGGCTTTGCCGATGATCCCGCAAAATTCGAACTGACGCGCTCGCTCGCAGTCATCATGTTCCCTTATCTCGCCTGCATGTCGCTGGCGGCCATGATGGCGGGCATGCTCAATTCGTTGCGCCGCTATTTTGCGGCGGCCATTGCGCCCGTATTCCTCAACATCATCCTGATCGTGGTTCTGGCAGCCGGTTGGCAAGGCGGATGGGACGCGAATGCAGTGGGCTACGGCCTCGCCTGGGGCGTGCTGGCTGCCGGTCTTGTGCAGCTTGCCATTGTCTGGGTCGCGTCGCGTGCGGCAGGCATCAAGCTGTCCTTCAAACGCCCGCGCATGACGCCCAATGTGATGCGCCTTCTGATCCTGGCTTTTCCGGCGGCGATCACCGGCGGCATCACCCAGATCAACACGCTGATAGGAACAGCGATCGCCTCGACCCAAGACAGTGCCGTTTCGAGCCTTGCCTTGGCTGATCGTGTTTACCAATTGCCGCTCGGCGTGGTCGGCATTGCGGTGGCGATCGTGCTTTTGCCGGAGCTTTCACGCGCGCTGAAAGCAGGAAATGACACGGAAGCCTCGAACCTGCAGAACCGCTCGGTGGAGTTCAGCCTTTTCCTGACCTTGCCGGCAGCGGCAGGATTGTTTGTGCTCGCCGAACCGGTGGTACGCGTCCTTTACGAACGCGGTGCTTTCGCTGCCAATGGCAGTACGCCGCTCGTTTCCGCAGTGCTGGCCATCTTTGCGCTGGGATTGCCTGCCTTCGTGCTGATCAAGGCTTTCACGCCGGGCTATTTCGCGCGCGAAGACACGCGCACGCCGATGATTTTCGCCGCAGTTTCCGTGGCGGTGAACATCACCATCGCGCTCGCGCTTTTCGGCTCCATAGGTGCTCCAGGCATTGCGACGGCTTCGGCCGTTGCAGGCTGGCTGAACGCCGCGATGCTATTGACCGTTCTGCTCCGGCGCGGCCATTGGCACAATGACGCCGGACTGGTGAAGCGGGTGCCACGCCTGCTTCTGGCCACTCTCATCATGGGCGGGGCGCTCTGGTATGGTCATCAGCTTCTGGCCGACCGTCTGACGCAGCAGGCGAGCTTTATCGACCAAGTCTGGGCCTTGGGGCTGCTCGTTGTCGGGGGCGGTTTTATTTACATCGTCGCAGCCTTTGCGCTCGGCGGCGCAGATCGCACCATGCTTGCCCGTGGTTTGAAGCGTCGTCAGACGACGGATACGCGGTCTCAAGGATAACTGCGCCTTCATTCGGATGCACAGACCCGATGAGGCCGGACGCGATCATCAGGGCAAATCTTGCGTGAAAACGCCTGCTGGTTCATAAGCCACGCGATCTTTTCAGGCATTCGGCCCAACCAATGCCCTTTCGTTTGGAACCAGCTTCATGTCCAGCTTCAAGCCGCTCGTTTTTTCCGGCGTTCAGCCGACCGGCAATCTGCATCTCGGCAATTATCTTGGCGCGATCCGCAAGTTTGTAGAGCTGCAGAACGATCATGACTGCATTTACTGCGTGGTCGACATGCATTCGATCACCGCGCAGCTGGTGCATGAGGATCTGACATCGCAAACGCGGTCCATTACCGCCGCTTATCTCGCGGCCGGCATCGATGCGAAGAAGCATATTGTTTTCAACCAGAGCCGCGTCATGCAGCATGCGGAACTGGCCTGGATCTTTAACTGCGTCGCGCGCATCGGCTGGATGAACCGCATGACCCAGTTCAAGGACAAGGCGGGCAAGGATCGCGAGAACGCCTCACTGGGCCTTCTGGCCTATCCCAGCCTGATGGCGGCGGACATCCTCGTCTACCGCGCCACGCATGTGCCGGTGGGCGACGACCAGAAGCAGCACCTGGAACTGACGCGCGACATCGCGACCAAGTTCAACAACGATTTCTCAGACCGCATTCGCGATCTTGGCGTCGGTGTCGAACTGATGATGGGCGAAGAAAAGGTCAACGGATTCTTTCCGCTGACCGAACCGATGATCGAGGGACCGGCAACCCGCGTCATGAGCCTGCGCGATGGGTCGAAGAAGATGTCGAAATCCGATCCCTCGGATCTGTCGCGCATCAATCTGACGGACGATGCCGACACGATTTCCAAAAAGATCAAGAAGGCAAAGACGGATCCGGAAGCTCTGCCAAGCGAATTGGCCGGCCTCAAGGATCGCCCTGAAGCCGACAATCTGATCGGCATCTATGCCGCGCTCTCCGGTCAAACCCGGGAGGCCGTGATTGCCGAATTTGGCGGCCAGCAGTTTTCGGCCTTCAAGCCGGCGCTTGCGGATCTGGCGGTCGAAAAGCTCGCGCCGATCGCTTCCGAAATGCGCCGCATCCAGGCAGATACAGCCTATGTCGATGCGGTTCTGAAGGATGGCGGCGAGCGTGCCAGGGCAATCGCGGAAGGCACCATGAAGCATGTCCGCGACATTGTGGGCTTTCTTCAGGACTGATTGCGTTCGCGTCTCGCCACTTGTTCCTTCATTCGACGGATGCCATTTAAGGCTATTCAAAGAGAACCCGTGCCGGTTGATCCGCCGGGTTGATGAAAGGGTCATGCATGGTTTCGAAGCGTCTAAGCCGTGAAGAAGGTCACCGGCGCAAATTTCTTGCGATCGTCGATGACACGCCCGAATGCGAGCGCGCGGTGGCCTATGCTTCCCGCCGAGCCAAAACCACGGGCGGCGTTCTGGTTCTGATGTTCATCATCGAGAATGCGGATTTCCAGCAATTTCTCGGCGTCGAAAAAGTGATGCGAGAAGAAGCCACGGCCAACGCCAAACTCGCGTTGGACAGTCACGCCAAGCGCATTCGCGAACAACTCGGGATCGAGCCCGAGATGGTGGTGCGCGAAGGGGCCGCCAAGGACGAAATCCTTGCTCAGATCGAAGAAGATCAGGATATAGCCATTCTGGTTCTGGCTGCGAGTTCGGCAAAGGAAGGTCCTGGCCCATTGGTGACGGCGACCGTCGGCAAAGGTGGGGGCTTCCCGATACCCGTGACCATCGTTCCGCAAACGCTTTCGGACGAGGACATGCAACACCTCGCTTGATAAGGTGAGCGTGAAAGTCTATTTAGAATTATTCCAAACAGTTTCGAGCGGAGTTCCGCCATGTTTATTCAAACCGAATCGACACCCAACCCGGCAACCTTGAAATTCCTTCCCGGAGTGGTGGTGCTGGAAGATGGCACGGCCGATTTTCGCGATGCAGCCACGGCACAAGAGACATCGCCGCTTGCCGCTCGCTTGTTCGATGTACCGGGCGTGACCGGCGTCTTCTTCGGGTATGATTTCGTAACCGTCACCAAAGACGGGCAGGATTGGCAGCATATGAAGCCGGCGATCCTCGGCGCCATCATGGAGCATTTCATGGCCGGCCTGCCTGTGATGGCCAATGCCGAAGCCACGCGTGCGCATGAAGCGGCCGAAACGGACGAAGAATTCTTCGATCCAGCCGACCAGGAAATCGTCGTCACGATCAAGGAACTGCTCGACACGCGCGTGCGCCCCGCTGTGGCGCAGGATGGTGGCGACATCACGTTCCGAGGCTATGAGAACGGGACCGTTTTTCTCAACATGAAGGGTGCTTGTGCCGGATGTCCGTCGTCTACCGCGACATTGAAACATGGCATCCAGAACCTGCTTCGCCATTTTGTGCCGGAAGTACAACAAGTCGAGCAGGTCGTGTAAGTCGGCCTTTCATTCTCGATGGCTTGAGGCATTGTTTCGAGCCTATCGCAAAGAAAAAGCCGGGCCCCTCGCCCGGCTTTTTCTTTGACAGACCAATGTCCAATGTTGCCTGGACGGTCCGCAGTTTGCCCTTTCGGGCCTAGGCCCCCGCCTAAAGAACGATAACTTTCGCGCCGACTTCAGCACGGTTGTAAAGATCGATGATGTCTTGATTGATCAAGCGAATACAGCCTGACGACATCGCCTTGCCGATCGACTTCCATTCCGGCGTGCCGTGCAAACGATAGCCGGTGTCACCCTTCTTGTTGAACAGATACAGCGCGCGGGCACCGAGCGGGTTCATCAAACCGCCAGGCTGACCCTTTGCCCATTTTGCAAGTTCAGGCTGGCGCCCGATCATTTCACGCGGCGGCGTCCAGGTCGGCCATTCACGCTTCATGGCCACGCGGGCAGCGCCCTTCCATTCGAAGCCTTCGCGCCCGACGCCAATGCCGTAACGCACGGCCTTGCCGCCTTCGAGCACGAAGTAAAGATGTTTGTTCTTGGTGTCGACGATGATCGTGCCGGGCTTTTCATCAGTCTTGTAGCGCACGACCTGGCGCTGATACTGACGCGGCAGTTGGCTGATCGGCACAGCCGGGATCTGGTATCCGGCATCCGCACGGGTTGTATAATCATTTGTGAAGAACTTGATGCCGCCATCTGTGGAGCAGCCGGCCATCGCAGTGGTCAAAGCGACAGCTGCCGCCAGCAAAGAGGTCTTGAGCTTCATCAAATAAGATCATCCGTCGCAGAATTGCCCGAGTCGGGCCGTGAAGTTGCCTGCATTGTTCCTGCGCAATCCAACCTTGCCAAGACCTCAATCTTCATTCCAACCCTTGGCACCGGCTTTACGGGAACCGATATTGTATTTCGGCAACAATGATCTGCGTTGTCCTGTCAAAGTGAGTTGATTTCCGATGAATGTCAGCCAAGCCGCATCCCAAACCGGGCTTCCGCCGAAAACACTTCGTTATTACGAGGAAATCGGTCTGGTTCGACCTGAGCGTAGCGCCAACGGCTATCGTGCTTATTCCAAACAGGATGTGCACCGCCTGGCGTTTATCCAGCGTGCGCGCAGCCTGGGCTTTTCCATTGAAGATTGCCGCCAGCTGATGTCGCTTTACGGTGACGATCAGCGGGCAAGCCACGATGTCCGCGAAATCGCTGTCGCACATGTCAAGGCAATCGAGGCGAAGATCGTCGAACTGCAGTCCATGCGCAACGTGTTGCAACAGCTGGTGCAGGCCTGTCATGGTGACCAGCGACCGGATTGCCCTATTCTGGACGATATGGCCGGGACAAATTCAGCGCAGAGCGACAGTTTGCCCAACCAGAACAAAACGGGTTCAAATTTCCGGAAAACACTGGCATGATGACTTCATGCCGATCATTTCTCCTTCCGCTGCCGTAAATCCTTTGGCAGACGGCCGCCAATCCGAGCGTGCCATGATCATCCGGCGTGGCGTTCAGCGATTGCTGACGGCCATGGGCGCCCATGTCTTGCCTGAACTATGCCTTTCGACGGGGCGGCGTGCCGACCTTGTGGCCCTGACGCGCAAAGGTGACATCTGGATCATCGAGATCAAATCCTCGATCGAAGATTTTCGCGTGGATCGCAAATGGCCTGAATACCGGCTGCATTCGGACCGCTTCTTTTTTGCATCGCATCCTGAAGTGCCGCAAAATATTTTTCCCGAAGAATGCGGGTTCATCCTGTCGGATGGCTATGGCGCAGAAATCATGCGGGAGGCGCCGGAACACCGGCTGGCCGCGTCCACCCGTAAAGCGCTGATGCTCAGGATCGCACGTGCCGGGGCAGCGCGGTTGACAGCGGCAGAAATGGCCGGTGTCCGCATCGAGGCGCTGGATGGGGAAAGTGAGTAGGTCAGGCCGAAAGCCGCCCGATCCGCTTATTCACATATTCTCGTGTTCACAAATCTCTCACCGCGGAGCCCGCTTCGCGAGAATGCGCTGAAGCGTGCGGCGGTGCATGTTGAGGCGGCGGGCGGTTTCGGACACGTTGCGCTCGCACATTTCATAAACCCGCTGAATATGCTCCCAGCGCACACGATCTGCCGACATCGGGTTTTCGGGTGGAGCGGCTGGCGCGTCACCCGTGCGGGTCAGGGCGGCATAGATGTCGTCGGCATCCGCTGGCTTGGACAGATAGTCCACGGCGCCAAGCTTTACGGCAGTCACCGCGGTCGCGATATTTCCATATCCGGTCAGGATCACGATGCGGGCATCCGGGCGTTTGTCCCGTAACGCAGAAACCACATCGAGGCCATTGCCATCCCCCAAACGCATATCCACGACAGCATAGGCCGGAGCTCTTTGCTTGACCTTGAACACGGCTTCTTCGACGCTTTCAGCCGTATCGACCGTGAAACCACGGCCTTCCATGGCACGCGCCAACCGCGTGACAAACGGCTTGTCATCATCAACGAGAAGAAGGGTTGCATCCGCGCCCAGTGCAGTTTCGGCAGCGGCTTCGGCAGTCATGGCGATCGTCCTCGACGTTTCGGGACCCATATTTGACAGTCAGGGCCTTTATTTTCGATCTGATATAAGCATTCGCACGGCAAAAGCCATTGAAAAGCCGGTTCACGACCGCCAACCAAGTCAAAAAGGACAGCCTTATCCTTCGATTTCACGAAGAAACAGCGATTTGGGCCAGGTAATTAATACAGACGCGCCCTGATCACTTTGCGGCGAGTTGCGAAATTCGATCGTCGCCCCCGACCGTTCAAGCAGCGTCTTGGCGATAAACAACCCAAGTCCGAGCCCACCGCCTTGCTGCGAGCCGCCGGGCCTGGTGGTCACATATGGTTCGCCGATCCTGTGAATGATCTCGGGCGGAAAGCCTGTGCCATCATCGATGATCTCGATACTGACTTTATCGCCGTTCCATTGCCATCGGATCTCGACGCGCGACTTGGCGAAGTCGACCGCGTTTTCAACCAGATTTCCCAAACCATAAATCACGCCGGGGTTTCGCCGGCCGACCGGTTCGCTGCCAATCAGATTTCCAGGCTCCAGCACGATCTCGATACCGAATTCGCGGTGCGGCGCCGTGACCTCCTCAATCAAAGACGTGAAGGGCAATCGGCTCAAATGCGCTTCACCTTCGCTGGAAAGGCTGGTGAGACGCTTCATGATGCCCCGGCAGCGCTCGCTCTGGCTGCGCAACAGCGTGACATCCTCGCGAAAACGCTCGTCGTCGCCGAGCGCGCGCTCCATTTCCTTGGCGACCAGCGCGATGGTGGCCAAGGGCGTGCCGAGTTCGTGCGCCGCTGCCGCCGCCAGCCCATCCAAAGCCGACAAATGCTGTTCACGCTGCAAAACGAGTTCGGTCGCCGTCAAGGCATCGCCCAGTTGGCGTGCTTCTTCTGCCACGCGCCAGGCATAGATCGCGGTGAATGCAATACTGGCCAGAACCGACAACCACATGCCCGAAACGTAAACCAGCGGCATCGACAGTTCCGCCCCGTCATACCAGGGCAAGGGTTGATGATGAAAGGAAAGCAGGGTTGCTGCCAGCGCGACCACACCGCCGAGGGACAAGGTCAGGCGTGGAGGCAGGGACGTCGCGGAAATCACCACCGGTACGCTCATCAAAAGCGAGAACGGGTTGGTCAGTCCACCCGTGAGATAAAGCAGACCTGCAAGCTGCAAGGCATCAAACAGGAGGATCGCTAAGGCCGCGCGAGGCGCAAGGCGTTGCGTTGCCGGATAGCGCAATGCCAGAAAAAGATTCAGCCAGGCTGATCCGGCGATGAGTGTGAAACACGAACTGACCGGCATCGGAAAATCCAGCCAATACGCAACGGTGATCACCGCCAGGCTTTGGCCGATAATGGCCAGCCAGCGTAACCGGATCAGGGTGCTCAGCCGCAAGCGGTGAAAAGGCTGCGGATCGTCAGGATGAAGCGTCGGCGTCATGGATATGCTTATGCGCCGCCTAATTCCGCGCGCCAAGCACCGATTGCAATCATGTTCCGCGTGGCTTTGCCCGGCTCGTCGCCTGGGCGTTGGCCGGATCTTCCGGCCAGACATGTTTGGGATAGCGCCCGCGCATTTCGGCGCGCACATCGGCCCAGGACCCCTGCCAGAAGCCCGGCAGGTCGCGCGTTGTTTGAATTGGGCGATGGGCCGGCGACAAAAGTTCGAGGGTTAAATCAACGCTGTTGCTGGCAATCGCCGGATGCGCTTTCAAGCCAAACAACTCCTGCACCCGGATCGAAAGAACCGGCCACTCACCCGCATGGTAACGGATCGGCAAGCGATTGCCCGAAGGCGCATCAAAATGCGTGGGTGCAAGCTGATCGATCTGACGCTGGAGATCGTATGGCACCAGGCTGCGCAGCCCTTCCGTGATCGTGGAGGCTGGCACTCGCGCGAACGCAGCATCGCCCTGCAGAAAGGGAAGAAGCCAGGTTTCAAGACCGTCGAGCAGCGCCTGGTCCGACACATCCGGCCAGGGCGATCCGATTGCCTTGTTCAGCCAGAACA
>JAFAGL010000007.1 GCA_023422735.1 Pseudomonadota bacterium | reverse complement strand
ACTACGACCGGCCGCTCCCGTCCAATGGGAAAACGCGGCGCGGTCGTGGCCGATACGATCGGCGTTTCGTCGGAAGCTTCGACCGAAAACTAGAGCCGTTCAGTGCGGACGCAAAGCGGCAACCAGTTGTCGCCCGATGTCTTCAGGCGGCAATGAAGCCGATGCGCGATACCAGGTCGGCATCCAGTTCAATGCGCCCAGGAAATTGAGACGGAACAGGCTGCGGTTGATTTGCGGCGGCAGATCGAGCTCCTGGACCAGCTCCGAAATGATCTCTTCATATCGGTCGCGCTGCGAAACGAGAATGTCGCGCTTGCTTGCCAGAGACTCCGAATAATAGGGCGACACGATCACCGGCACTTCGCTTGAGCCCAAAAGGTCGCCGCAATGCGCAACGGCGGCCGCTTCCAGACGGTCCCATGGATCTGTCACAGCTTCAATGGCCTGAAGCACGGCCTGGGTGATCTTTTCCATCCCCGCGCCATGGACAGCCACGAAAATATCTTCCTTCGACGCGAAGTGATAATAGATCGAGCCACCCAGAATGCCGGTCGCGGCGGCGATATCGCGGATCGTGGTGGCTTCAAACCCGCGCGTACCGAACAGCCTTGCTGCTTCCTGCATGATCTGGCGACGGCGTGCGCCGCTGGTCGTTTCGTCGTCGCGCGGCTTGTCGGCCTTGCCCTGTCCGGAAGTCGATCCGGAAACTTTGGAAAGCACGCGCCGGGGTGTGTTCGATTGTGGAGCCATAGGGACCGCTTAGCTGAGTTGACACCGATGTGCGAGATTTTCTTGCACAAACGTTCGTTTGTTATAGCCGCAGACCCATATGGAAAACCTTCCGTGATCAGGCGGAACGGCTACCGGTGCACCCCGTTGACCGCAGATCAGCCAAGGAGGTTTCCAATGCCTATCGCCCTGTCTCGCCGTCAAACGCTTGCAATCGGAGCGGCTGCAGCCGCCACTACCTTGTTCAAGCCACATATCGCGCGTGCCGCCGCGCCGTTCGAACAGCCCGCATTGCCCTATGCCGAAGACGCGCTTGCGCCGCAAATCTCGGCCCGCACCGTCGCCCTGCATTATGGCAAGCATCACAAAGCCTATTTCACCAAGTTGAATGAGCTGGTGCCGGATACGCCTTATGCGGACATGGAACTTGAAGAGGTCGTCAAGCAATCAAAGGCCAATGGCGACGATGCCATCTTCAATCAGGCTGGTCAGGCGTGGAACCACGTCTTTTACTGGCAGCAATTTGCCGGTGGTCCCACCGAAGCCGGGTCAGCGCTCGAAGACGCTGCGACCCGCGATTTCGGCGGCATCACGGGGATGAACGAAGAAATCCTGGCGCAAGCCGACAAAGTCTTTGGCACCGGCTGGGTCTGGCTGGTTCAGGATGGAGAAAAGCTTGCCGTGAAGGGCTATCAGGATGCCGGCAACCCGGTGCCGGATGGTTTCACACCGCTTCTGGGCATCGATGTATGGGAGCACGCTTATTACCTGGATTATGAAAACCGCAAGGCCGATCACATCAAGACGCTGCTTGCCGAGCGCGTGAACTGGGAATGGGTCGGCGAACAGATGAAGTAACGCGTGACGCACTTCCCGTTCGCCCATCAGCCAAGATCGACCGGCGTTTTGGTTTGCAGGCCCGGCTCGTTGGGGCTGGTGGGGCGTACGATCATGCGATGCACGCGCGGCGGTTCGGTGCCCGCATGCAGCGCGCGAATGGCGTCATAAATTGACGCATCGGCATGGGTGCGGCGCTGATTGTGCCGCACATAATCGTGCCAGGTCGGCAGATGATAGGTTTCAGTCCACTGTTCCGGGTGCTGCGTGTCGCGCAGCAGCTCCCATTGCCGCCCGCCATCGCGGCGGATAACGCGCCGACGCTCATGCATCAGCTCCAAAAAGCGGGCGGTATCGCGCTCGCGGATGATATGTTCGATGATGATCGCCATAGGCCCGCTGCGACCCTGTAGATCCAGCGCCAGATTGGGAACTTTCCAGCGATTGAGCGGCTCAAGATTGTCTTGCGACAGATTCGGCAAGGGCAAGCGCAATCCCACGCCAGCGCCGACGAGCATCACCGCAACTGCAACGCTCAAAGCGAAGGGCACGCTTTGCGCTTCTGCGAGGTGACCCCAGATCCAGCTCCCGAGCGCCATGCCGCCAAAGGTAGCGGTTTGATAAAGCGCAAGCGCACGGCCGAGCACCCATCGCGGCGTTGCCAGCTGCACCGTCACATTGAACATGGACAGCGCTAAAACCCAGCATGCGCCGCCGATCAGCATGCCGAGCGCGACAAGGATTTCATTGCCGCCATAAGCAACAAGCAGGGCGCAGATCGCAAAACCGATAAAGGCGCCCCGCGCGATGTTTTCGTTCGAGGTCAGCTGTCGCACCTTGCCGCCCAGAAACGCACCCCCGACGGCGCCGATGCCATAACAGCCCAGAAGCAGGCCGAACAAAAGCGGCCCGCCCTGCAGCAGGTCGCGGGCAACGATTGGCAACAGCGCCAGAACGATAATCGCGGTGAAGCCGAACAGGAAACCGCGCAACAGCACTTTCTCGATCTGCGGCGACATCCCCACATAGCGCAAACCGATGGTCATCGCGCTCAACAGCGGTTCACGCGGCAGGCTGCGTTGCGGAACCTCGAACTTCCACCGCCAGATCGCAAACAGCACCGGCAGATAACTCAGTGCGTTGACCGCGAAAGCGGCAACCGCGCCCGCCGTCGCCACGATCAGCCCGCCGATCGCGGGGCCCACGCTGCGGGTGAGGTTGAAGTTGACGCTGTTCAAAGCCACCGCGTGCGGAAGATGTTCGCGCGGCACCATTTCACCCACCGACGCTTGCCAGGATGGGTTGTGAAGCGCGGTGCCGCAGCCGATCAGGAAGGTAAAGGTCAGTAGCAGCCAAGGCGTGATCACGCCGAAATAGGTACAAAGCGCCAATCCGACGGAAACGAGCAACATGAAGCTTTGCGCCGTCAGCATCACGCGCCGACGGTTGAAATTATCGGCAATCGCACCTGCGGCCAGCGAGAAGATCATCACTGGCAAGGTGGTGGACGCCTGCACGAGGGCGACCATATCGGCAGACGGCGCGATCGATGTCATCAGCCAGGCCGCACCGACGGACTGGATCAATCCGCCCAGATTGGATGCGAGGCTTGCGATCCAGATTGTTCGAAAAACGGGAAAACGAAACGGCGATAAAGGCGACGCCTGAGCTTGTTCCGACTTGTCCGCCTTTTCACTCATGTTTGTCGATCATTCCCGGCTTGAATCGCCGGTTGCCTGTCTGGGTGCCTCAACTCAAATTGTCGCACAATGCGCAGAAAGCAAGCTTTTTTCAGGCGAAAATGGCGATTGCGCCACCATTTGCCGAGACGTGGCGATTGAGCCGGCGAGCAACCCGGTCGCAAGGCTTATACAGAGCGCGAGAGGTGTCGTGCGAATGCGGAAAGAGCGGATCGAGGGAAGTGGTGCCGCTTGCGTGACTCGAACACGCGACCCCCGCATTACGAATTGTTTTTGGTAGCAATATCATAGATTTAGCTGCTCTACGAAATCGTTAGACCCTGTTGGACAAGCCATTGGACGAAATCCACTTTCAGGAGTTGAGAGGTAGCACAGGGTATCACCAGGTTGCCAGCCCTTTGACCCCGCGACACTACTAGTAGCCTACCGTTCGCGGCTGGCCCTACTAATCGGCGTGGCACCGACCGAACCTCCCCCATCAACGGCACTGACAGCTTGGGCCAGGGGCGGGAGTCCGTGGGCGTCGGGATGTCCCGGTTGTGCCGGATTCTTGGTAACGATCGCGTTCGTCACCTGAGGAATTCTTCCAGTCGGGCTTTTCGGCTTTCCCAATCCGGCATGACCGCGTCCAATAGGCTGTGCCATTCCTTTCCATGATTGGGGTGGAAGGCATGGGCAAGTTCGTGGCAAATTACGTAGTCAATCAATAAAGGACTGGCCCTAACCAGATCGACATTGAGGACAATACGCCCTTTCGG